>NZ_LJFZ01000001.1:378872-524549 GCF_001420875.1 Frankia sp. AvcI1
CTACTGGGCTTGGCCCACTGTCATGTTCTGGCCTTCTTTGGCCCTCTCCGGGTCGCTCATGGCAATTGCGGTGCCTCTGCTCCTGCGCCAGACGCGATAGCCACCCCTCACCCCATCTACCTCTCCCTACCGCCCACTCGGAGGGGTAGAAGTGACATCCTGTGGGGTATGTCGTCCCCGCAGGGTAGGTGAGCCGGTGGCAATGTTCCGTCGTTCCGGATCTCCCCGCCGGGGGNGGCTGCTGGTCGCCTCCGGCGCAGCCCTGGACATCACCGACAAAGACGTGGTGAAACGCGAAAAACGGTTGAGGCAGGCATGGCAGCCCGAAGCATGGGCGTACCGGGACCTGATTCCGGAGCTGCGCTACGCCCACGATTGGCTCGGCTCCGCCGTTTCCCGCATGCGCCTGTTCGCCGCCGCATACACCGATGATCCGGCCGCCCCGCCTGTCCCCGCAGAGGAGGTCTCCGACCTGCCGACCGGGCTGGCCGACGCGGCCCGGGCCCAAATGGAGCGGCTGGGCTCCGGACGAATGGCAATTGCAGCCCTGCTGCACACCCTTTCGGTCAACCTTGAGGTACCGGGCGAAACGTATCTAGTCGGGCTGGAGGAGCCAGGGGGCCAGGAGGACTGGACCATCCGCTCCGTCGACGAACTGGTCCCGACCGACGAAGGCTACCGCCTGCGTGATCTTCCCGCGGACGGGGCCGGCTACACCGTCAGCGGGGAACTGCTGGATCCACGGCACAGCTACGTGGCCCGGCTATGGCGTCCCCACCCCCGCTACCGCGCGTTGGCCGACAGCCCCTCCCGGGCCATCATCGAAATCTGCGAGGAACTGCTGGACCTCTCCCGAGGGGTCCGCNCCGCCGCGAAAAGCCGCGCGATGACCAACGGNCTTCTGCTAGTCCCCGAGGAGCTGTCCGTCGCCGTCGGCGACCAAAGCGACAGCAACCCGACCGCCGACCCATTCATGACCATGTTCACCCGGGCCCTCATGGCCGCAATCGTGGATGAAGGCTCCCCATCAGCGGTGGTGCCGATGGTGCTGCGCGGACCATCCGACATCCTCGAAACGATCAAATACCTACGCCTGGAACGCGACATCGACCGCACCGGGGTCGACACCCGCGCCGAACTGATCCGGAGAATCGCAACGGGCATCGACCTGCCCCCCGAAGTGCTTCTGGGAACGGCGGACGCTAACCACTGGACGGCCTGGCAGATCTCCGCAGATACATTTCGACACCACATCGAGCCGAAAGTCCTGTTCCAGGTTGATTCGCTCACCGCTGGGTTCCTGTGGCCGGCTCTGGCAGCCGAAGGATTTGATGCGGCGGAATACAGGCGCGTTGTCATCTGGTTCGACCCCACCGAGCTCATCAAACCACCCGATCACACTGCCAACGCACTCCAACTGTTCGACCGCGGCGCCATCAGCTGGGACGCGCTGCGCCAGNCCGCGGGCTTCGCCGAGGCCGACGAACCCACCCCGGAACAGCTCCTGATGCAACTGATCGCCCGTCTCAAGGCGCTACCGCCCCCCGTGGTGCAAGCAGTCGTGCAGCGGATGGACCCCACCCTAAAGATCAAAGAAGAGGTCCCGCCGCCCATCCAGGAACCCGACGGTAACGGGAACGAACCCTCGGAGCAGGACCCCCCGGCCGAGCAGGGTCCGCCCGAGGACGACGAACCCCCCACCGGCCCACCCGCCAACCCCTCCCACACCGTTCAGCCCATCACCGCCGCCGGCGGCCGCAGCACCGATCCCTACCGCTTCGCAGTCGCCCTGGCCGACAGCGACCGCAGCATCATCGACCGGCTCCAGGTAGCTGCAGACGCGGAGATGCGCCAACTGCTCGGCCGGGCCGGAGCGCGGATCCGCACCCGCGTCCGGGCCGACCACCACGCCAGCAGCGCCATCAACGGAATCGCCAACATGCGGGTGTGCGCCACCCTAGGACGCGCCCGCGTACTGGCGGCCTACGCCGAACTGGAGGACGAAGGCGAGGACAGCCGATGGGATCAGCTGGCCGAGTTCTGGCGTGAGCTGATCGCCGCCGCCCTCGCCCACATCCACGCCCGCTTGGGCCACCTCATCCCGACCGCGACCGCAGCGGACCTGGCGGAGCTGGGCAGTCTGCTGCACCAGCATGCCGATGCCGCGTGGCAGTGGCTGGCCACCGCCCTCAACGGCCTGTTCCGCCGGCTGCTTTACACGCCGGACCCGGAGCCGGTCACCCTGCCTGACGAGCCCGCCGGCCCAGTGCTCAGCGATGGCCGAATGCTGATCCCCGCGCGGCTGATCCGCGCCGCGCTGGCGATGGCCGGCGGTGCAGGTGGAAGGGAGACCTCCCCTGGTCTCGGCACGGACGGCACCCTCGCAGATCCGACAGAGCTGCTGGGCGGCCTGGCACTCGGCGCGGACGTGCTGGCATGNCTGGCTCAGCATCAGGTGCGAGTTCAGGGATGGGAGTGGCGNCACTTCACCCTGTTCCGCCGGGCGTTTCAACCGCACCTGGAGCTGGACGGGCTACATGTGACCGGCCTGTCCGACCCGCAACTGATCAATGCTAGCGCGTTCCCGCCGACCGCAACCCTCTTCCCCGGAGATCACGAGGGCTGCCGGTGCGACCTGATCCCGCTTCTACACGTGGCGGCCAGCGAAGCCAACGCGCAAGCCGCTTGAGTGAGTGGCGTTTACGCCGCAGTCCGAGGCGAGGAGTGCTGCGAGGTTGTGCACGGCCGACGCCGCGGTCGGGGCGTTGTCGCGGTCGGCTGCGCGGGCGCGTCGGGTCAGGTCCGCTACGCGTTCGTCGAGTGGAAGGCAGGCAGGGCGAGGACGGGGCAGGAGGGGAAAGCGGCGGGCCGTCGGCCCGGTCGGGTCCACCTCATTCCCAGGTGACGGTAATGGGGCGGTGGGGGCGATGCAGGACGAACCGGCCACCGTCAGTGTTGGCGGTAGGGGGNGTGTCGGGGAGTGCGAAGGTGACGTCGCGATGCCGGAAACCCTNATCCCACAGCGTGATTTGCTGTCCGACGTCGGTGGCGAGCTGCTGTCCGGTGGGGCCGTGGCCGAGGACACCGACCTCGTACTGACGGCTGCCGTCCGCGGCCGGCGGGGCTGGGCGCAGGGTCAGGTAGGCCAGGCTGCCGTCCGCGGCGCTGGTGGACATCGCAACGGTCGAGAACATCGGAGAGACCAGGCCGCGCTTCTTCGCCGCGGTGTCGACGTTCATGCGCATGAGGGGGTTGGCCAGTCCGCAGGCCAGCCACAGGTAGAGCCACTCGAACGACTCTCCCGGGCCGAACACCACGNCAGTCCACGCCTCATAGCGGGGGGTGTCTAGGACGCCGGTGAGGGTGTCCTGGTTGGTGGCGTGGCTGTTGTCCCGGTGGGTTTGCAGGGTGACTTCGCCGGTGCCGGTGCCGGTGCCGGTGAGGTCGACGGTGCCGCGAGCGTCGTCGCCGAAACCGCGGAGGGGCATGAACGTGCACATCTCACTGCCGCGGCTGATCCACCCATCCTGGCCGCGCTCGAAGATGATGCTGCGGGAGGCCGCGCCGGCCAGGCGCAAAGGCACCACCANTCGGCCGGCCGGGGCGAGCTGGTCGAGCCAAGCGGTGGGGGTCTCGACGGCACCGACGGTGGCGATCACCCGGTCGTACGGTGCTCCGCCGGGGTGGCCGAACGCGCCGTCACCGAGGACGACGTCGACGTTCGCCACCCCAGCCGCGGCCAGGTGCGTTCGGGCGCCCTCGACCAGGTCTTCGTCGATGTCGACTGCGGTGATGTGGCCGGAGTCGCCGACGATGGCGCCCATGAGCGCCGCGTTGTAACCGGTGCCGGCGCCCACCTCCAGCACACGATGGCCGGACTCGAGGTGAAGCTGTTCAAGCATCATCGCGACGATCCGGGGCTGGGACGCGGCGCTGATGGACACTCCGCCGTCGTGCTTGGTGTAGACGGGATCGTCGGCATACGCCTGCTCGAGGGGCACGCCGGGCAGGAACAGGTGCCGGGGTACGTCGCGGATCGCGGCCTCGACCTCGGGCGTCTTCACGGTGTCCAGGCGCAGACGGTCGGCAAGCTTGGCGCGCAGGTCGCGGGCGGGGTCGGACGAGACACTGGCGTCGCTGACAGTGGCGGGCATGTCGCGGAACCTTATCGGAGTTGGGTTTGACGGACGGCGATGTCTGCCAGATTGGGTTATGGGGGTGTATTGCCGAAGACGGCCTCCTTGGCTGCTCTTGCGAGTCCGGCCTGGGTGGTTGCTGTGAGTCCGAGTCGGTTCCAGTGGAAGATCACGTGTAAGGCTATGACCGCGCGTATTCCGCGGGTGAGTGTGCCGTTTTCCCGCAGGGTTCGGAGTTTCTCGCCTGTTTCNCCGAATGCGTTGAGCCAGTCGCTGTCNATCAAGTCTGGTCGGGCGTCGCGGAGGAGGAGGTGGCGGACGTCGCTGGTGAAGGATGCCCATACCTGTGGGTTCGCTGGTGCGCTGGCCGGGCCGGGGCGCTGCTCGACGACCCGTGCCCACACGTCGCCCTGCTCGTTGAAGTCCAGCCCGGCGGCTCGCATGAGCGCGGTGCACAGCACGAGGGAGTGTTCCCGCCGGTCGGCGGGGTCGTCGCGGAGGAACGTGAGCAGGTGGCGGCTGTCGTGGTGGAACAGCGTGTGCGCGGTGTTCATGCTTCTGGGACCGCCGAAGGCGTGGANTTCCGGTTCGTAGATGTCGGCGGTCCAGCGGACTCCGTCGGTGAGCGGTAGGTGGATGGGGTCGGGGTTCGGCTCGCCGTGGCCGATCGTTTCCCGCGCGACCAGGTAGCGGATACGCCAGGGGCCTTTGCGGATGAAGAACCAGGCGGTGATGAGGCCGTCGGCTTCGGCGGCGGGCAGGACGCGGGCGAGGTGGTCGACGGCGTGGCGTTCCCGCTGGTGGGGGTCGGGGCTGGGGTAGGTGATGTTCACCTGCTTCCAGGCCGTCTCGTTCATCGTCGGACCCTTTCGGTCAGCAGAGCAGGAGGCAGGCGTCCCAGCCGGTCGTGGTCCCGGCGATGGCCAGGTGGGCGCCGGCCGCGCCGTCGAGGAATCCGGCGGGTTCGGTTGCCGTGGGCGTGGTGTGCTGGTGCAGGCGCGCCAGCGGTTCGATCGGGATCGGGGTGAGCGCGTCGGCGGCGATCCGGCGTGCGGCGGTGAGGAGCCCGGCGGTTCCGTGGCACAGGCCGCGGTCGACGAGGCTGCCGAGCTGTGCCGGATCGGTGATGCAGGCGGCGAAGGCTCTTTCGGTGGTGCGCTGGCGGGCGGTGTCGCCTAGGGCGCGGCCGGCGAGCTGCTGGGCGCGGGCGATGCCGGGCGCGCCGTAACACCACGACAAACGCGGCGGGCGGGACAGGTGTAGTTCGCCCCGGTCCAGGTCGTCGAGCGTGACGAACTCGGGCCACCACGAACCCTCGCTGGTCTGCCGCTGCCAGGTGTCCAGCCACTGGCAGACCCGTGTGATCGCCTCCGCGTGCCCGTCGACCGTCACGCCGTCGATCAGCGTGAGGGCCAGGAGCGCGAGCGGGCCGGTGATGCCGTGAGCCAGCCCGTGATTACTGTGCCCGCCCGGCGGGGCCGGTTGGTCGCGGGTGGGGCCGTGCGGGCACCACCAGCCGGGGAGGCCGTGGATGGGGTCGGTCAGGCGCACCAGATAGGTGAGCACGTCGCGAAGCAGGTCGTGATCGCCGGTGCGGCGCAGGGCGACGCCGAGTCCGGTCAGCCCGCGGATCAGGTCGTACTCGGCATACTGAGGTCGCTGGCGTTGGTCGATGCGGCNGTGGGCCGCCCCGAGACGGCGGCGGGTCAGCGTCGCGGTTCCCGCTGCGGCGGTGGCGGTGGCCCGAGCGAGGCCGGGCTGGTCGGTGCCGGCGAGGACGAACGCGAGGGCGGGAGCGCCGTAGTAGAGGCTGGCGCCGTCGGCGACGCTGACGCCGTCGGCGACGGCCTGCTCCAGCGCCGCGTACATCGCCGCCCGCGCGCCGGTTTCCCGGTGGAGCAGGGCGATGCCCACTGCTCCGTCGGCGAGGGACTGCCCCGCCGTCATGATCTGATCCGGGCGAGGTCTGTCTGGACGGTGGCGCGGGCCAGGCGCAGGCAGTGCCGTTCGGATGCCAGGCCGGGGCCGATCATGCGGGCGTGGTGCAGGTGCAGCAGGTCGGCCAGCACCTGGTCCAGCTCGAGGCTGTCCCGGGCGGCGAGGGTCCGATAGCCGGCCAGCGCTGTGGTCAGGTCGCTGTTCCCATACGGGTCGCGGACGCGGGCGAGCTGGGCGGGGTCCAGACGCGGCCCGCCGCGGTGGGGGGCATGGTCGACGAGCCAGCGCGCGCCGTCGCGAGCGAACCCGCCGGCGATGGCGATCATTCCCGCCGCTGTGGCGGCCTGGCGGTCGCCGGCCAGCCGTCGCAGCGCGGCGCGGGAGTCGGCGGCGAACACCGCCTCGGCCGCGGCGAGCGTCGGCCCGAGTCCCCAGCGGGTTTCGGGCCGGTAGGTGGCCAGCGTGTAGTCGGCCAACAGGCCGTCGTCGGCCAGGCCGTCCGCCCAGACGGCGAGGGTGCGGGCAGCGTCGGCGAAGTCGGTGGCCTCACGCAACGGGATACGGAGCCGCACATGGTCTTCGGGGTCGGGGTGGCGCAGGAACCACCAGCCAGCCGGCAGGTCGGNGAGGTCGGCCAGGNGGGCGAGGAGGTGATCCGNGTGTCCGTAGAGGNGGGTGTCCAGCCAGCGCGACCGGCCGGGCCGGTGGGCGAGGGTGCTGGCGGGACGGGCAGGCCGGGCGACCCGGCGGTGGGACGGTGGGGTACGGGTGAGGGTGAGCAGGAACTCGGCGGGTCTGCCGTCGATCCAGCCTGCTCGCTCGCCGGCCTCGGTGAGGACAGCGTTCGGGTGCCGATCAAGGTGGCTGCGTAGCAGGGCGAGGTGGGCGTTCTCGTCCAGGTCGAGGCGCAGCCGCACATCGTCGCCGCCGATCAGCACCTGCTGCGGCAGCCGGTGGCGTTCGCGGTGCCGGTGCCAGGCGTCGAGCCACTGCGGCCACGTGGCGGTGCGGGCGGGCAACCCGGTCGCGGGGATGGTCCAGCGGGCCGGGTGCAGGATGGTGCGGCTCCGCCGGACCCGTGGCAGGAAGGGCAGGGTACGGGCGTGCCCCCAGTCGAACCGGGCGCAGGGCGCCGTCCAGGCCGTCCAGATTTCCGTGAGGAACCGGATGATCGGCTGCTGGGTGGTAGGCAGGCGTACGCAGTTGACCAGCAGCGGCTCGACCGGCCGCCCGGTGGTGGCCGACACCAGCCACAGCCGCTGGCCGTCGCCGGCCACCGCCAGGTCCTCCAGTGTCCACGGCGGGTCGGGGTGGAAGTCGCCGACGGGCAGCACCGGCAGGAGTTCGGGCGTGCGGGCGACGGTGGCCAGGCGAGTGTCCAGCGGAGGCCCGGACAACTGCACGGCGTCCGCGCCGGGCATGGCGGTCGGCAGGCCCGCGTAGACGGCGCGGAAACGCTCCAGCTCGGCAGGGGTGAGCAGGTGCAGGAAGCGGGCAGCCGCGACCCCCGCATGGCGGGCCCCGCTGACCACCGTCAACGTGAACGCACCGCAGTCGAGATCATGCGGTGTCGCGGCGGCGAGGGTGAACCGCAGTTCGGTGTGCGCGATCGGCGGCCGGTCGTCGTCGCCGCGCAGCGATCCGATCAGATCGTCATCCAGGACCACGTCGGTGCAGCCGTCCAGGGCGGACTGCTGCGCGAGCGTCGCGAGCAGCCTGTCCCGGGCGGTGAACATCGCCGGGTCGAGGCGGGGCGAGCCCCGGTAACCGGCGGGGAACCCGAGGACGCGCAGGACCTCGCGCAGGGGCACGGCCGCGCCCGGACCCCACCGTTCCAGAAACGCGCGACGGTAGGCGGCCCAGCCGGGCAGGTGCGGCGCGACCGCGACGAGCGCCGTGGCAGCCTCCGCCGCTTCACGGAGCACCGCGGGCGGCAGCGTCACCGCGCAGTCGACCCGCAGATCCACCGCGACTCTGCCGCCTGGCTCAGACAGGGCGATGTGGCGGGCCAGGTGCGCGGCCGGGTCGGTCACCGTCATCGGCGGCCGAACCGCTGACAGCAGCACTCCCGCGCCCACCAGCGCGGCCAGCAGCCGCTCGGCAGCCACCGTCTCGCTGGGCTGTTCGTCGGCCACCTTCGCGGCCAGTTCCCGGAACGCGATCGGGTCGCTGGCCGCTTCGACCGCCACCCGCACCGGGCCGGTCAGGTCGATTTCCACATCCCACACCCGGTCGCCCTCGACGCGGGCGCAGGGCAGCACCCACACCCCGGCGCGCCGATACCCCAGGGAGTTCGTCATGACCGTGACCGTCCGCAGCGTCTCAACGTCCCGCTCGGCCGCCGCCGTCCACTCGGCGATGTAGCGGTCGTCCGGCCGGATCGCCTCGTGATGCCGATCCCCCCAGCGGACCACCGCGCGGGCGCCGAACTCCACCGGAGCCACGCCGGCGAACCTGCCGAACGGGGTCGCCCGAGTCGTCCACCGCAGCAGATACCGGACCGTCGACTCCACCAGACGCCGTAGCCTGCGCACTGCCATCGGCTCTCGGGCGAGAGCACGGGTGATCTGGCCGGCCAGGTCTGGCGCGGCCTGCCCGACGGCGGNGGTGAACTCCGGCTGCGACCACACCTCCCGCAACCAGTTCAGCCACTCGTCGGGCCGGTCCTCGGCCAGGTCGGGCCACGCGGGCAGCCGTAGATCTCGGGGATAGGAGGCGGCTCTGATCAGCGCCGCGCCCGCCGCTTGGAACATCTCTCGCTCCGCGTTCCGGGATAAGCGGTAGAGGGCGGGCCCGGCCCCTGGAGGCCGGGCCCGAGGGATGGGCGGGGTTCAGTTACCGCTGCCGCTCGAGCAGGCGTCCGACTCCGTGTCGCCCGAGCCGCAGTTGTCGTCGGTGCTGGTGGCGTGACCGCTCGCGGGTCCGGCGTCGACCAGACGCAGGTCCAGTTGGTAGTCGTCGTCCGTCAGTGAGCTGTCCATCAGGGGGTTCCCTTCTCCTGGGATGTGAAGGCCAGGACGAGGCGGCTGTGCCTCTTGTCCAGGACCGCCCCCGCCGGCAGGTTGCCGTCGGGGGTGCGCGCGGGAAGCACGTGCAGTACCGGCGGCGGACAGCCGGCGTCCACCCATGCACGCATGTGCTCGACCATCCGTCCGGCCGCCGCGGCGGCCTCGGTTCCGTGGGCGTAGGCGCCGAGATCGAACCGCCGGTCGGTCCAGCGCAGGGCCGACCGGTAGGCGAGCGTGCCGTCGTGCAGGGTGGCGGGGGTGCCGAACTGCCAGGAGGGCGCGACGAGGCCGGAGTCGATGGCCGTCCTCTGCGCCGTCAGCACCACGAACTGCCCCGCCTCGCGGGTGAGGCGGGTCGCCAACCACAGGTTCAGGTTGATCAGGGCGGTGCGGGGCGGCAGGCTCACCCCGACCCATGCCTCCTCGCGGGGCTGCGCCAGCAGGCCGTCGAGACCAGCGGTGTCGACCTGCTGGCCCTCGTCCATGCGCAGGTGGACACCGTCGGCGATGTCGACGTACCGCACCTGCTGCGCTCCGTCGCCCNGCACGGAGACGAACCCGCACTGGCGGCTACTCTCGCTNACCAGACGGTCACCCTGGCGGCGCAGCGCCCACGACTTGGTGATCCCGAACGTGCGCAGCGGCACGACGAGGACACCGCCGTCGGTGAGCTGCTCACGCCACGCGGGCGGTATGTCCCACGCCCCGGCGGTGATGACGATCAGGTCGTAGTGGCGGCCTGGCGCGATCGGGTGCTCGGCGTCGGCGCAGATCACGGTCACGTCGTCGTAGCCCGCGGCCGCCAGGCAGGCGGTGGCCCGGTCGATCACCTCGGGGTCGATATCCACCGTTGTGACCGATCCTGACGGGCCGACCAGCTCCCGCAGCAACGATGCGTTGTAGCCACCGCTGCCGACCTCCAGTGCGTGACGGCCTTCCAGGCCGCCGAGCGCGTCCGCTGCCTGACCGAGCATCTCCGCGATCAGGAACGGCGCCGACACCGAACTGACGACTTCCTCACCACGCCGCTTCTTGAGGACCGCTTCGTTCTCATACGCCTGCTCCAGCGGAAGGCCCGGCGTGAACAGTTCGCGGGGGACAGCACGCAGCGCCGCTTCCACCTCGGGCCGCAGCGCGAGGCCTTTCGCCNCATGATCAGCGGCCAGGTCGGCGACCATCTTGTGACGGAGGTCCTCGCTGCTCATCGTGTCGACNCTCGTCATGATGTCCTCTCCCGATTTCGAAACTCAGCGGCACGTGTGACGTCAACGGTCAACCTGTCACCTCAATCACTAGATGAATTGTCCCCGCAACTAGTTCAATGATTCGGATGAACTGTGTTCCCGCGGTCTCCGTCGTCGTCCGAGTCTGCCACCGCCACTGCGCCCTACCTCGAGCGCCTGCGCGGCCCTGGTCGCCCGCACCCGCCGGCGCGGACCGACCCGCGGATCAAGGCCGTCTCCCGCTTTTGCTGGCTAGCGTGACCCACCACGATGGTGCGAACTGACAGCGCCGGCACCCGAGGAGGGGCATGGGTCCATCTTCACCTCCTTTTGCGGAACGTCGGCGATGAGGCTGGTAGTAGCGCCGNCGGCTAGAAGTGATTGGTTTCTGGGGGTGTTCTCACCATGCACGTCCGCGGCCCGTTGGGAAAGGGCTATGCGCCTAGTTGGCACAGACGATGCGGAACACGCAAAACCTGTGCACATCCCAACACACCCCGCTATGGTGCAGGCGGGGGNGATGCCCATGGACTCCACCTCGGNCCCCGGTCCGACGATCGGTGAGACGATTCGGCTCGCTCGCCTCGCGGCCCACCAAAGCCAGCGGCAACTAGGAGCGACGCTGGGCTACTCCGCCTCGNCAATTAGCCGNCTGGAAACAGGCAAAAGCTCCCTCGACCTGGACACGCTGCGTTCCATAGCAATCGTCCTGCACATTCCCCCGGAACAACTCGGGCTGGNTCCCGCCCACCGCAACCCCTCCGACACGCCCGTCGCCCCCACAACCCTGGAGATACCTGCTGCTACGCTGACCGCGACGGACACGAAGGATGGTGACGACCGGGTGCATCGGCGCAGGTTCCTCGCGGCCGNAGCAGGAGTAGCCGCCGCGGTAGCCATCGGGGCGCCCGCCCACGCGACGCCAGCACCACCGCAGGAGATATCGACCGCCCGGCTGGACCAGGTGCTGTTCACCGCCGCTCCCGCTGTAGCCCCCGTGGCCGTCGAGCAGTTACGGGCCGCGCTCGCCGCCGCCCGCAGCGACTTCCGCGCCGCCCGGTACGCCACCCTCGCCGATCAGCTACCCCACCTGATCACTCTCGGTGAGACGAGCCAGGCGGCAAGCATCGGAACTATCCGCGAGGCCACGTCCGNGGTCCTCGCCGACACGTACTCCCTCACCACCGAGTGGTGCATCAAGCAGCACCAAGACCCGCTGGCATGGGTCACCGCGGACCGGGCACTGCGTGCCGCTCGCGCGAGCGGCAACCCGACGACCCTCGGCGAAGCCGCCCGCATGGTCGCCATCGCGATGCGCCGCGTCGGCCATTACGACGCCGCCGCGGACCTGCTCACCGCCACCGCGCTCAACCTCGGCGCCGACCACGGCAACCCCGACCCCAACACCCTCGCCGCGTATGGGTCCCTGCTGCTGACCGCCTCCTACGCCGCAGCGCAAGGCGGAAACCGACCCACCGCCCTGGACTTGGCCGGCGAAGCCGAACAAGCAGCGCACCGCCTGCACGACCGCCCCGTCACCGGCCTGTTCACCCCGGACTTCACCACCCAGCAGGTCGCGCTCTACCGCATCGGCGTCCACCTCGCCCTCGGCGACAGCACCGGAGCCCTCACCCACGCCCGCACCGTCGACGTCGCCCGCCTACCCTCCCCGGAACGGCAAGCCCGATACTGCCTCGACGTCGCCCGCACCTACCGCACCCTCGGCAAACCGGACAAGGTCTACCAGGCCCTTCTCGCCGCCGAACGGTACGCACCGGAAGACGTCCGACGCCCCAGCGTCAGAACCGTCGTCGGTGAACTGCTCTACGCCCCGGGCAACATGCCCGGACTACGCACCTTCGCCCACCGCATCGGCGCCTCCGCGTGANCAATCCCCGAAGACCACTTTCCCCAGGCGGTGCGAACGGGTGAGCCGGCTCTGTACCGCACCGGCCGGCCATGCGGGTGGTCTCGGCCCACGACGATCAGGTGAATCCCCTCAGGGACCCGTTGAAGATCGTGCGGGGCGCGAGGCTCAGGATGGTGTTGGTGCACGCGGCGGATCGCCGCCTCGACAGCCGGCGTCTGAGTGGTGTTCTGGCTTAGGACGAGGCCAGGCGGGCGGGTGGTTCGCTGGCGGATCGAGCCGCGTCTTCTACGCCGGCACGTTCTGCGAGCGGCGGATGATGGTGTCGTAGGTGTCGGTGGTGCGGTGNAGCCCGCCCGCGAGGGTTCGGGCGTAGGTGTCGAGGCGGTTCTGCACGTCGGCGGCGTGTTCGTCGGGTTCGGCGAGTTGTTCCAGTTCGAGGAACAGGCCGGCGCCGTCGACCTCGTCGAGGCAGAGGGTGATGTGCCCGTGGCGGGTGGTGCGGCGTCGTTTGACGATGCGGACGGTCGGGGTGAAGCCCATGGCGAGGATCGCCTGGTGCATCTGCTCGCGGTCGGCGATCTCGGTTTCCTGTTCGTCGCAGGCCATGGTGTTGTCGATCGGGGTTTTCACCGTGAACAGGTGCCGGCCGTCCTGGCTGCGTAGGCGCGCGAAGGGAACTCCGATGCGGCCCATGCCGTATTGCCAGCCGGCGCGGGCATAGGCCTGGTCGTCCTGGACGACGGGCGGGGTGAGTGTCAGACCGCGGTGCTGCAGGGCGGCGTGGAGCTCGTCGGGGTCGTTGACGACGTACTTGACCTCGATCTCGCGGATGGGGCTCACAGGGCGGGGTCCTCCAAGGCGTCCGGGTGCGCGACCGAGGAAGCCTAGCGGGATCAGGTCGGGCGGAAGGGGCGCCGGGCCGGGGTCAGAAAAGTTTGTCGGTTTCGCCGGCGCCGCNGGAGACGGCGGTGATGGGGCGGCAGGGATGGTGAGGGTCAGGGTGAGCGCGGAGTGGTCGGACAACCGTGCCAGCCAGTGCCGGACACGGGTCACAGATACGAGCCGGCCTTGGCCGATTATTGCGGCTGACCGGGCCGGTTTTCGGCGGTGGCCGGTGTGGTCGGCCAGTGGGCGGTCTCGTCTCGGCTGATGATGTCTTCGACGGCGAACCGGCCGCCGTCGACGTAGGTGATGTTGACTTCGACGGGGCGTCCAGTCGTGCCGCTGTGGGTGATCCGGGTCAGGACGAGCAGGGCGGCGCCGCGGGGGATGCCCAGTTCCCGGGCTTGTTCTGGGGTGGCGGCGCGGGCACCGGTGGTGCGGGTCCAGGTCAGAGGGCCGTGGCCGAGGTCGTGTTCGAGGCGGTCGTAGATGCCTCCGGGGCCGGTGGAGGCTTCCTCGAGGATCGTGCCGCGGGCGAGGNCGGGCAGGTAGGAGTCGGCGATCAGCACCGCGCGCCCGTCCGGGCCGATCACTCGGTGGCGTTGAAGAATCTCGGAGCCCTTGGGGACGTCGAGGAGGCGGGCGATGTGCGGGGGTGCGGGCAGCCAGCGGCGGGTCGGGGTGGTGATGGGCCGCCAGTGTCCGGCGGCGGCATTGAAGATGTAGCCGAGGTCGTTGCGGCGGACGGTGGTGCCGACGTCAATGCTTTCGGGTGGCTGGGCCGGGTCGAGGACGACGGCGCCGGACCTGTCGGCGACCTTGATCCGGCCTTCCAGCGCGAGTAGGCCGAGGGCTTCGGTGAGGACTCCGCGGCCTACGCCGAACTCGTCGGTGAGGGGGCCGTAGCCGGGCAGGCGGCTGCCGATCGGGTAGCGCGGGGGGTCCGCGTCCATCCGGGCGCGCAGCTCGGCGGCGATCTCCTCATATCTGGTCAAAAGGCACCTCTCGTCACGCAAACTGTACCGGTACTGTCGCCGATCTGTGTGGTGGAGCACACTGTCAGTACCGGTACAGGTGAGGTTACCAGCATGTAACGCCGGGCCGTTGCATGGTCGGATTCCTCGCCGTCGATGACGTGACGACCCAGGACCGCAGCCCGGAGTCTGCGCCTNCCCTGGTAACGCGGCGCCGCGCGGGCGGGGTGGCTTCGGCGCCGGACGCTCTTCGAACGTTCCTCGCGAACGTCGAGCGGGTCCGGATGTGCGCCGAGTTCCTGGGTGGCGGCGCCCCGATCTGATCAGTGAGGTGATGTGCATGCTCGGAATCCCGACCTTCTCGACGTTTGAGGACGCCTACCTTGCGGTGCTCCGGCANGTCGGAGGCCAGACGGAGTTCGTCAACGCCCCGCGGGGCAATGCCTCCCGGGAATGTCTCAACATCAGCTTGCGGCTGGACGATCCGCTGGAGCGGACGCCGTACCTGCGAGCCCGCAAGGTGAACATCATCTTTCACTACGCGGAGGCGCTGTGGTACCTGTGGGGCCGCCACGACGTGGAGATGATTTCCTACTACGCGCCGCAGATGCGCTCCTACTCCGCCGACGGCCACACGCTGCGCGGCTCNGCCTACGGCCATCGCCTGTTCGCGGTTCCNGGCGACGGCGAGGTGAGCCGGTTCGACCGGCTTCTGGCACTGCTGCGACGTGAGGATGCGACGAAGAGAGCGGTCTCGGTCGCGTTCAACGAAGCCGAGCTGAACATCCCACACAACATCGACGTCTCCTGCATGATCGCCCTACAGTTCCTGATTCGGGACGGCGCACTGCACCTGATCTGCTACATGCGGGCCAACGACGCCGACCAGGGCCTGCTGTCCGACGTCTTCTCCTTCACCCTGCTGCAGGAGTTCACGGCGAACCTGCTCGGCGTCGGTATTGGCACCTACGCCCACCACGTCGGCTCGATGCACATCGGTGACCGGGACGCCGGGCGGGTCGAGCGAGTGCTGGTCGAGGCGAGCACCCTCGGGCCGGGACGAGTCCGCTTCCCCTCGGCGCGGATGCCGGCGACGAGCTGGGCAGACCTGGCCGTCCTCGCGGCCCACGAGGAGGCGTTACGGCTCGACCGCGACCGGATCGTCCCGGCGAAGGTCGACGACACCGGCCTGGCGCCGTACTGGCAGCAGGTGCTGCTGCTGTTCGAGGTCCAGCGGCAGATCGTCCACCAACCGGGCCGGCTCCTGGACCGCGCCGTCCTGGAGGCGTTGCATCCCCGCTACCAGTGGCTGATCTCCCACCNATGGCCGGAGCGGATGCCGGCCCCCCTGGCGACCTCGAGGAGCTCGGCGTGAGGACGCATTCCCGGATTCCCGGCACCGTCCTGGACGGCATCGACTGGTCCCGCTTCAGCGTGGTGCTCCTCAAACCGGACTGCCTGCGCCGCCAGCTCGTCGACGACGTCATGGCCGTGATCCGCAGCGCCGCGGACGTCGTCGTCCAGGAGCGGGTGACCGTCGCCGACTGGCAGATCTTCGTCCACTACCAGGATCTCCTCGCCGACAAGGACTGGTTCACCGTCGACGTCGTGGACTACCTGCGCCGCACCTACATCGACAGTCAGGTAGTGATCGCGCTGCTGCGCGGTCCGGCCGGCGTCGACACCCCGGCGGCGATCCGGGNGCTCCTCGGCCACTACGACCCCCGGCAGGCCGCCCCGGNCACCATCCGNAGCACCTTCGGCGTGGACGACCTGGCGACCTCCCGCCGCGAAGGCCGGCTGATCGAGAACCTCATCCATACCTCGGACGACGTCGGCGCCGTCTGCCGCGACTTCGGGACCTGGTTCGGTGCCGACCGTCACCAGCTCCTCGACCTGCCCCCGACCGACAGCGAGAGGAACGTGCCGTGAACCAGNAGACTGCCGTGACCCCACAGGTCGGCGGGGGACCGCGCCAGCTCAGCGTGATGACGGCCGCCGCGCAGGCCGACCTCGACCCGTACATGGCGCAGATCGTGACCTACCNCAAGAGCGGCCTGTCCCTGAACCACATCATCGGCTGCCCGCTGGACTGCGGATACTGCGTGCGCCATTTCTGGGGCGACTTCGAGCACAAGACCCCGCACCTGCTCTGCCCCACCGACGATGCAGTCGAGCTGCTCCTCGGACATGAAGCGTTCCGCCCGTCGATCACCCCGCTGCAGATCTTCAACAAGGCCACCGACCCGTTCCTGCCCGGCGTCAAGCCGCACCTGTTCCAGGTGCTGCGTGCCCTCGACGACCGCGGCCTGGACAACCTCGTCCTCATCATCACCCGGTTCACCGTGACCGCCGCCGACATGGCCGAACTTGAACGGCTGCGCCACCTGCGGGTCACGCTGCTGTTCACCTACTCCGGGATCACCGACAGCCGCGTCGAGCCGATCTCCAAGAGCGCGATCACCACCACGTCGATCGCGACTGCCTGCGCGCACCGGAACCGGACCCGGGTCGTGCTCTACTGGCGGCCGATCGTGCCCGGCTGGAACGACCAGCCCGACACCCTGAACCACGTCCTGTCCGTCGGAGCCGACACGGACGCGATCGTGTTCACCGGCTACTACCACAAGCAGCAGAACTCGACCTACCTACGCGACCTCGGCGTCGAGCTTCCCTACCGCGACGAGGAGTTCCACCGACGCAAGACCATGCCCGACGACCTCGACGCCCGGGTCATCGCGGCCTGGCGCGCATCCGGGATCGCCACCCCGCTGTTCCGCAAGACAAGCTGCGGCGTCTCCGCCGCGCACGCCGCGGCCGACTACAACGGCCACTGGGGCGTCCCCGAACTCTGCGACATCTGCCCCACCCGCCAGATCGACCTCTGCCGCGCCGGCCACCGCCAGCCCACACCGNCAGAGTTCGAGACAGTCCTAGCCGACCTCGGCTACACCTCGGACTACCTCCTCGACGACGGCCACGTCTGGACCCACGGCCTCGGCGAACAACGCCGCTACGCCATCCAGCACACCCTCGGCTTCCAGATCTGGGAACTCGACCAGCCGCACTTCCTCCACGCCCACGGCCGATCCCTCACCGGCCACCCGCCCACCGCAGACCAGGAAACCGAACTCGCCGNGGTGCAACGCGCCTTCGGCACGGCAGTACGGTTCGATACCGACGACTGACTTCGCCCCGACGATCGGATGCCCGATGATCGGAACCTGGCAGGACGCCGCGCTCGTCGCGATCGACCTCGAAGGCACCGGCGCCCAGGACGGTGAGCAGGAAGACGTCCTCGAAATCGCCCTCGTGCCCCTGCGCGCCGGCGCGATGCAGATCGCCGAGTCCTACACCACGGTCATCAACCCGGGGCGGCGTATCGCCGCCCGGCCATGGCACTCACCCGGCCTGACGAACCAGGTCCTCGCTCGCAGTCCACCACTTGGCCGAGTGGAACCCGAGCTCGCCGCCCGGCTGAATGGCCGGATCCTCGTCGGCCACAACGTCGGCGTCGACTGGCGTCTGCTGCACCGCCGGTGCCCCACCGTCACACCCGCCGGGCTGCTCGACACCCTTCGACTCGCCCGACACCTCGGCGTGCGTACAGGTAACTCCCTCACCGCATTGCTCGACCGACACGACCTCACCCGGCAGGTCACCGAACTGGCAGCAGGCAGCCAACCCCACCGCGCACTGTGGGACGCAATTGGCGCCGGACTACTCCTCACCGCCCTCACCCACCAACTCGACAGCTCCCGACCGGCCACGCTCCACGACCTCGCCGGAATCCCCCTCAGCCCCCCTACCCCAGCACGACCCACAGGCGAACAGGCGGAGCTGTTCTGAGACAGNCCGACCTTTTCCGCGCGAAACAGAAACCCCCGCAGGCACCGGGCTCCGTAGCGAGNGTCGCCGCCGCAGCGTCCCGACCGCGCGGCCCCGTGACTGGCCGACAGCACCGTCAGCCGTGGAGGGGGAGCGTTGCGATGGTCGACCAGCGGTAGACGTGCTCGTCCCGGCTCAATTCAATCAACTGCAGGGCGGTGACCGTGGTGGTGATGGCTCTGGGCTCAATACCGGCGAGCTGGTGGCGGAGCGGTCCTGCGGGGGCGTCCGTGGCGGAGTAGAAGACCGACACGTGGGGGGTGAAACCGTCGGGCCGGTCGGGTATCCGGTTGCTGCCCCACACCTCGCCGATGGCGGATCGCGTGGNGGCGCGTAGCGCATCGAGCGGTGCCCATGGTGCGACCTGGAGCATGACGGCCTCGGGATCGGCGTCAGCCGGGCCGAGGGTGATGGTGAACGGTGCGAGCTCGCCGCAGCGTCTCCGGGCGGCTTCGACTATGGCGTCGAGGTCGGTCGTGGTGACTTCGTCGGCGAAGCCGACTCCTTGCATGGTCAGATGAATACCCTCGTCGGGCACCGGGTCCAGCGATCCCGGCAGGTCGATCGCCGCCCGGTAGTAGCGCGCTAGCTCTGCCACTTCGGGCGCGTCGGCAAACGTGACGTGAAAGGTGAAGGCCGAGCGTCCCATCCGCCACCCGGGGCGCCACCACCAGTGTTCCCGCATGCGCTCCAACCGGGCGAATGCCTCCCTGCGGGCTGCGGCGTGGTCTTGTTCCCGTGTCGACATGCCCGGCAGCTAACCACCGGGAAGGGCCGGATGCGCTGGGTTCTGCTGGTCGGNGGCCAACTCGGCCAGGTCCCGCATCGCTGGAGTCGACAGGAAGCGGCGGCCGGCGTCGAGGAACTGGCCGGTGCGTATGGCCACGGTGGCAATCGGCCGGGAGGCGGAGATGCTGAGAGCCTCGACGACGAGGTCCGCGGCGCGGTCCGGATCGTCCTCGGACAGGTACGTCAGCGCGATGTCGATCCGGGTCAGCGATCGCGGTCCGGTCATCTCGGCAGCATCGAAGGGGCCGAGGGCGGCGAATGNCGCCCGTCGGGAACCTGTCAGGTCACCGGCCGAGAGCAAGGCGGTGGCTGCGTTGNCGTCGATGCGGGCCTGGCAGTAGCCGTCCAGCGCGAGGCAAGGGCTCACCGTACCGGGCGGGTTGGGGCGAGCAAGTCCCTGCGCGCGTTCGATGGCGGCCTTCACCATGTGGAGATCGCCGATCTTGCCGGCTGCGCGGGCCTGCCCTTGGACGAGCAGCCGGGCCTGCTGGGCGCCACCGCGGCTGTACTCCAGGCCCGACATAGCCAGCGAGAGGCAATCGGCGTACTCGCCCGCGTAGTACTCGGTGAGCGCCTGCGTGGCCCGTACCCACGCACGCAGCTCGTCGTCATCGGCAAGATCGGCGAGTTGGTATGNCTCATCACAGTAGGCGCGCGCGGTGGATAGGGCACCTCGGTCAACAGCCAGCGACCCCAGCAGGCCAGACAGGCGGCCGGCGATCCGATGGAGACGGGCGCGTTGCCGCAACGTCTGCCGATCATCGAACAGTCTTTCGACCCACTGTCGTTGCTCGATGAGCCGAGGTGCGAGTACCAGGGGCCCCAGCCGCTCGTACTCGCTGACCATGTCGACTGTCATCCGCTCCAGGCGATCAAGGGTCGTATCGGACACGTTGGACGATCCAGCACGCCGCATCCTGTCCACGATCATCATCGTTGACTCGAAGAGTCCGACGTCGTCCGTTCGNCCAGTTGTCGGCTGCGGCGGCAGTCCGGGACGCAGACCGAGATCTTCGACGGTGGCCTGGAACAGACGGGACAGCAGTTCCGGGTACGGCGGCCGAGGCAAAGCAACCCCACGCTCCCACCGCGACACAAGGTTCCCATCGACCCCGACGCGCACGTTGAGGTGGTCCCACGCCAGATTTGCGAGCTCCTCGCCGAGCTGGCGCTGACTGAGCCCGGCGCTCTCGCGGCGTNGCCGAAGCTCCCGCCCGAAGTTGCTGTCGTGAACCGGCATGACCCTCCTCCCGTCAACGAGTCCAACTGTAGTCGTATCGATGCAGATTGTGAAAGGTGCCCCCTGTGGCCTACTGGTTCGCCTAGGCGTTCGGCGGTGCGCCTACACGAGGGCCTTGCCTGACGCCGACTCCTGTTCGCTTTGGGCGCGAAACGCTCAGGACGGCGCGTGAGCGCCGATGGCTTCTTCAGACCCCTCCCTGCCCGCGGCGCCTTTCTATCGGATGCCATGCATCTGCGTCTGCTGCGGGCGGGGAGGTTCCATCCCGTCATCCTGAAAGGGCGTCATGCCGCCGTTCAACGACAAGATGGCCCCGCATCGTGCGGGGGTGCTGGATCTGAGCCCACGGACGACCGCGCCGGAGGAGCCGGCGGNCAGGGTCCTGGAGTGTTTCGAGGAGCTGGGGCTCTCCAACGAGACCATCCGTGTGGTGCTGGGTCTGTCGGCGACGTACCGGCGGCGTCGGCGTGNGATCGAGCGGCAGATGGCTGGTCTGGCGCACGAGCTGCGGACCATGCCGGAGTCGCTGACCGATGAGGGGCTGGTGGCCCGGGAGCCGCTGCACGCGCGGTACGCCGCGCTGTTCGGTGAGCTGGGGATGCTGGGCGACGAGTACGTCGCGCTGGTGATGGGCGCGCTGTCGGAGACCGAGCAGCTCAACCTGATGGAGCTTTACGCCGCGGAGATCNGCGACGAGCTGGAGGCGCTCGGCGTGGTGATCCAGGATGCGGTGGCTCCTCGGTTCGGGCTGGTGGGGCTCGACGAGCCGCCCGGGGAGCCCGTGGGCCGGTCGCTGGCGGCGGCCGTCTCCTAGGCCCCTGACCGGCCGCCTGCCGGGTCCCCTCCGACGCAGGCGGCCCCCCCGTCCTTCCCTTTCCGCTTCCGCTGGCGTCGGACCGGAGGTTGAGCTGGTTCCCGCCTAACCCTGAGTCGTCTCCTCGCCCACGCCGCGCCGGCTCCCGCCGGGTACTCCGCGGGGATCCGTGGGTGGGGAGGCTCCATCTCTGTCCCTGACGGGAGCTTGCGTGGACACCATGGTCGTTCGGGACGGTGAGCTGGTGACGGTCCGCTACACGTCGGCGGGTGTGGACCGGGGGCTGCGGATTCCGCGCACGGCTTGGACGGCTCTGGTTGCCGCGGTTCGTGCGGGCACGTTCGACGGGCTGGGTGAGAGGTGGGTCCGCTGGGTCGCTGGCCCGGCGATCGGCTTTGCGTGTCTCAGCGGCAGGCAGGTCCATCTCCTCCACGGGGATGGGGACGGGTTGACCCGGGAGTACCGCCTGCCTGTCTCCATCTGGACATCGGTGACCGCGGCGGTCCGCGGTGACCTCGAACATCGACAGGACTGCGTTGGACATGTTTCAGGATGAGGAGTCCCGGCCGGATGCCGGTGCCGGGTGGAGGAGCCTGATGGAGGATCGCGCCCCGGTCGAGCTGAGCATCGACCGGCCNCATTCGGCGCGGATGTACGACTACTACCTGGGTGGGAAGGACAACTTCCCGGCCGACCGGGAGGCCGCTGAGGACGCTCTCGCGGTATTTCCCAACGCGCGGGTGATGGCCCGGGAGAACCGCGCGTTCATGGCTCGGGCGACCAGGTATCTGGCCGGTGAGGTCGGGGTCCGGCAGTTCCTCGACATCGGCACGGGTATTCCTACGAGTCCGAATCTGCATGAGGTCGCCCAGCGCATCGCCGCGGACACGCGGGTGGTGTATGCGGACAACGACCCGATCGTGCTGACCCACGCCCGTGNGCTGCTGACCAGCACCCCGCAGGGGCGGACGGCATACCTCGACGCCGATCTGCTTGACCCCGGGCGGATCCTGTCCGCGCCGGAGCTGCGGGACACCCTCGACCTGACCCGGCCGGTTGCGGTCTCCCTGATCGCCATCCTGCATTTCCTGCCGGACGGCGACGCGGACCCGTACGGCATCGTGCGGACGCTCGTCGACGCGCTGGCCCCCGGTAGCTACCTGGCGCTCACCCACGCGACCGCGGATCTCGACCCGGCGGCGCAGGAGATGGCAGCGGTGTACCAGGCGCAGGGGATCACCGCGCAGGCCCGAAGCCGCGTGGAGGTGGGCCGCTTCTTCGACGGCCTGGAGCTGATCGACCCCGGTGTGGAGGTGGTGCACCGCTGGCGGAGCGACTCCCCGGTGCCGTCTGAGCTGACCGATGCCGCGGTCAGCATCTACGGGGCGCTCGGACGCAAACCATGAGCGCGTTCACCCCGGATGATCCCCTGCCCGCTATCGAGGTGGATGGGGCAGTGGATTCCGAGACTGTGCGGGAGTTGTTGCTGGAGGGGGCCGGTGCGGGCTCGGTCCTGACCCTGTCCAACCAGGACCTNCCGGGCCCGTGGGTTAGCGCGGGCCAGCCGGTGGACACGCTGGAATCGGTGCCGGAGGACTGCATTGACGGTGTCCTCGCCGTTCAGGGGTTCACCACGGTGCCGGTGCGGCCCCGGATGGGCCAGATCGCCCGGGTGCTGCGGATCGGGGGCTGGTTGGGTTTGGCCCAGTCGGATCACACCTGTACGTTCGCGGGCCTGNAGCTGGGCGGGTGGACAGGCCGGGAACGCCGGGCCCTCGACGCGGCGCTGCTCGCTGCGTTTCCGCACCAGCGGGGCGCGGTGGTCGAGGAGCTGATCTGGGAGGCCCGGGGGCAGGGTCTGCGCNCGACCCGTCTGCATCTGGGATTCGCTCACCGGAAGGTGGGGGCCGGGGATCTGGATGACTACCTGCGTGAGGGGCCTGCGGCCGGGATACCCGGCCCGCTGGATCGGATCACCGCCGCGGCCGGGGTGACGCTGGCCGACCGGTACGCCGAGGCGTGGCAGGAGGCGACCGCGGCCGGTCCGGTGACGGTGTCCACGCCGATGGTCGTCCTGGCCGCGCGACGGGTGGCGGGAGATCCGCTGGCGCCCGTCNCCGGGCCCGCGCGCCGTCTCCCCTTGCTGGCCGAGCCGATTCGCAGCCCTCGCCCGGAAGCAGAGCGGGCGATCATGGATGCTCTGGGTAGACATCGGCGGCGCTGGGACGACCTGGTCGCCGGGACGCGCAGCGAGTCCCGGCGGGAACGGCTGGGGTCGGCATGAGGCCCACCCGGCCGTCGACCGCCGCCGTCGGGCTCGGGCCCGGCGGCGGGCTGGGCCGCGGGCGATGAGCGGCGAGGCGGACCGCCGGGCGCGGTGGACGTTCGCAGAGGAGGATCCCCTGCCGCTGCTGGTCGGCGGGGCAGGGCTGAGGGACCTGGTGTACGCACGAGCCGACCTGGGGTCCGGTGCACGGGTGCTGGATGTGGGCGGGGACCCGCAGCTGTCCCGTGAGGTGGCCGAGCACGCCGGTGCCGGCACCGAGGTCGTGGTGCTCGCAGGCGACGACGCCCAGGTCTGGAACGGGCTGGCGCTGGACGACGGCGCGGTGGGGCTCGTCGTCGGCAACGACGCGCTGCGAGGCCCACTNGTTCCGGCACTGGCCGAGATCGCCCGGGTGGTGCGCCGCGGCGGGTGGGTCAGCCTCATCCAGCCGGCGCATGACCGGGTGTTCACGCCCGCGCTGGCCGAAGACGGGCCGGTCCCGCCGCGGGTACTGGAAGGCGAGGTGATCTGGGCGGCGCGCGCCGTCGGACTGCTGCCCGTCATGGTCGGCCTNGGATTCCAATACCGTGAGGCCCCGGTGGGCGCCGTCGACGGTGTGCGCAGCCCGGTTACGGCCCTGCCCGTCACGCTCGCGACTCCGGTCGTGCAGATCGACGCTGTCCGCGTCGATCCGCGTCCGGACCGTGCCGTTCCACCGGGCAGCGGGCCCGAGTGGTACGAGGCCTACCGGCGGGCGCTCGACCAGGCCCTCGCCGCGGGGATCCCGCCCGCCGCCTGGCAGATCGCGCAGGCGATCGGCAACCACCTTGCCCGCGAGAACGACCCGCTGTGCCACTGGCCGAACAAGGTCGCCCCCATGTGGACTCCCTTTCACACTCCTGGCGGACCACGATGACACCGACCTCTGGAGAGGCGATGCCGCCCGACGATGAAAGCGACGTGAACGCCCAGCTCCTGGCGGAGTACAAGCGATTCACCCGCAAGTGCTTGCGGTTGCTTGGTGCCGCTGCGCTCGTCGCGATTGTTCTCATGCTGTCGAGGGTCCTGTGAGCGACCACGACGACGCTGACCTGCATTCCCATTCCGGAGAGTCGGACGGGACCGTCCGCCCGAAGGTACTCGTCCGCCTGGCCGCCGAGGCGGGACTGACATACCTCGGGTTGACCGATCACGACACCACCAGCGGTATCGATGAGGCCGCCGGTGCGCTGCCCAGCGGGCTGACGCTGGTGCCGGGCGCGGAGCTGTCGTGCTCGGTGACGGTGGGCGGCAGGCTGCGCACGGTGCACGTGTTGGCCTACCTGTTCGACCGCGAGGACCCGGCGCTGTGCGAGGTGATGGGCCGCGTCCGTGACGACCGGGAACGGCGGGCCCGGGAGATCGTGGCGCTGCTGGCAGCGGACGGCCACCGGGTGACCTGGGAGGCGGTGGAGGCGCTGGCCGGGACTGGGTCGATCGGGAAACCGGTCATCGCCCAGGCCCTGGTCAACGTCGGTGCCCTGGCCGACGTCGGGGCGGCGTGGACGCCGGAGTGGCTCGCATCCGGTGGCCGCTACCACGTGCCGAAATGGCAGCCGGACGCCATCGACGCCATCAGGCTGGTCGAGGCGGCGGGCGGGGTCACGGTGCTCGCCCACCCGCTGCGCAAGGACCGCGGCGGGCTGCTCACCGACCAGCATCTGGCCACGTTGGCCGCGCACGGCCTGTTCGGGATCGAGGTCTTCCATCCCGAGCACGACGCCGACCAGCAGCGCCGGCTGCGCGGGCTCGCCGCCGATCTCGGTGTCGAGGCGACCGGGGGCAGCGACTACCACGGCGACCGCAAACCCCAGCCGCTCGGCGCGCACCGCACCTCCCGCGAGGTGGTGGAGCGGCTCATCGCGTCCGCGTCCGGTGCCACGCCGATCCGCGGCTGATGGGCATCTGCCGGTCGCGGCGGGTCCGGGGGTCGGATCTCGACGGCCTGCCCGAGCAGACCCGGCGGGACATCGAGGAAGCGACGCGGTCGGCGAACGTGTGCCTCGCGATCGCCTTTGCCTCCTGTCTTCTGATCATTGTCATGGCGCACGTCGTCTAGATCGTCCGGGCGGGCTGTCGCCGGTACGGACGGAGAGTTCTGAGGAGTGCAGGTGGGGGAGATGACCGCGGGATCGGCGGTGTGGTCGGGGCGGTTTTTGGGCGTGCTCGATGCTGCGGCCAGGGCGGCGGCCCTCACCCTCGGCGTGGAACAGGTCCTCGACGCCCACACGGTGATCGTCTGGCAGGACGCGCCGGCGGACGAGGTGGTGCTGCTGGTGACCGGCTGGGCGCGCAGCACCAGCATCACGCCGTCCGGGCGGATCGCGATACTCGACATCCACCATCCCGGCGACATCCTGGCCGACCGGCCAGGTGCGCCGCGGGCCGCGACGGTAACCGCCGGCAGTGCCGCACGGGTGCGCAGGATCCCGCACCGCGACATCGCCGCGTTCCTGACCACCTACCCGGGGGCCGGGGCTACGTTCCGGCAGAGNCTGTGCGCCCAGCGGCGCGCCACCCGCCGGGCATGGTGGACAGACCCTCACGTCCCGGTCCAGAACCGGGTGGCCAGGCTCCTGCTCGATCAGGAGCAGGCGTTCGGTCAGGACCCGACGCACACCGGCGGGATCCCGCTGGTCCAACGCGACCTCGCCGCCATGCTGGGCATGTCGATGTCCCTGGTCCAAACCGCGGTGAGCGGCCTGCGTAACGCCGGCTATCTCGAAGTCGTCTCCCGCCGCATCCATCTCATCAACCTGGCCGGGCTGCACCTGCTGGCCGAGGAACCCCCGCCCACGCAGGGCCTGCGCTGCCCGCTGCGGGCGGAGAACTGCGTGGTCTGCGGGGAGGGCCGGTGACCCGCCCGCCCTCACGCGGGCGCGGCAGCCGGTTTCGCACCGAGCATCGTGCGGCGCTGCTCCGGCTCTCCGCACGCCCACCCCAGGTGCCGGCCGGCCGCCTCACCGACGAGCAGGAACGTGCGTTCCGCGCCCGCACCCGCCGGGTGGGCATGATCGGCGTCTGGTATGCCGCCGCAGCCGCGGAGCTGCACCGGTCGGATCGGCGTCCCGCCGGCATCGGCCTGCCCCCGGCGGCCGCCGGCGCCGACAGGTCCGAAACCGATGGGCCGACCGCGGCCTGGTGGGGGCGGTGCGCTGATGGATGAGGAAACGACCCCATCGCCAGAGCGGGACCTGTGGCGGGCTGCTGGGGACGCGCGGCCGCCGGTGGGGGAATGCGTCGTGGCAGTGGCCGCGCTGCTGGCTTTGATCCTGGTGGCGCTGACAACTCCGCATCTCCCATGACCGGTGATACGGCGCAGGTGCGGCACCTTCACGCCGGCTGCCGTGCCTCCGGCGTGTCTCGGAGCCGTCCGGAGTTGCAGCGGTGGGCAGGCCGGTTCCTCGGCGATCTGGACCCCCAGGCCCGCGCCGCCGTCCTGAGCCTGGGCCGCGGCGACGCGATCGCCGCGGGTGGGCCCGTTGTGAACGTCGCGGGTCAGGTTGTCGTGCTGCTCTCCGGCTGGGTGAAGGTCACCGCCAGTGCGGAGACCGGGAGGTCGTTCATGCTCGCAATCCATCACGCCGGTGAGGTGGTGGACGTGGACGCACTGGCAGCGCAGGGAGGGGCGCAGGTGACCGCAGGCGCACTCACGCTGACCCGGCGGATCCCGGCCGCCGGGTTCGCGGAGGTTCTCGCCGCGCATCCCAGCGCCCGGGAGGCGCACTGCCGCGCGCAGTGCGCCCTGCTCCGGGACGCGACCCGGCAGTGGATCACGGGTCTCGCGCCGGTCGCCGTGCGCGTCGCGCGCACGCTGCTCAAGCTGTGCCGCGGCTTCGGGGGCCGGCGGGACACGGCGGGGCGAGTAGTGATCCCGCTGAGCCAGCCGGAGATCGCTCAACTCGCGGATGCCTCCCTTCCGGCGGTGCACCGTGCGCTGACCGGCCTGCAGGACACCGGTGTCCTCACGCTCCGCCGCCNCGCCATCGGCGTCGTCAACCTGCCCGCGTTGGTGGCCGCCGCCGGAACAGGCGCCCCGCTGNCCGCCCACGAGGCAGAACTGCCGGATTACTGCCCTGGCTGCCCGCGGCCGCCGGCCTCGGGGGGACGAGCCACGCCGGCCCCTCTTGATCGTGGTACCGAGGAGGCTGTGTGACCGACGAGGACGTGCGACGGCTGCTGTTCGGCGACGACGAGCAGGCCGTCGATCGGCCGGTACACCGACCCGTGACNCCGCAGGGGAGTCGTGTGGCGTCACCGGACGGGTTGNACTGCGCGCAGGCCTGTCTGGTCATGGCGGTGGAGAGGCTGGGCCACCCGCAGCCGCTGACCCTCGCCGAGGCCGAACAGATCACCGGCTTTCGGGCCGGGGTGGAAACGTGGCCNTACGCGATGCTCGCCTGGCTCGCCGAGAACGGCTTTGAGGTCCGCCACGAGGACCCACTCGACGCTGTCGCGTTGACCCGGGACCCAGAGACGGAGCTGCGACGCTCGGGCCTGGACGAAGAATCCCTGACCTACCTGCTGACGATCAGCGACTTCGAGCGGGAGCGTGCGGCGATCACCCNCTGTCTGGCCAGCAGACAGGTGTCCTTCGCCCCCGGCATCCCTGATCCGCGGCTGTTGCCGAGNCGGCTGCACGCCGGCTGGCTGCCGCTGCTGTGCCTGGACGCCGCGGTCCTCGCCCGCCGGGACCGGGGCGTGTTCGAGGGCCACATGGTCCTCGTGACCGCGACGATCGGCGACTACGCGCTGGTGCAGGATCCGGGGCCACCGGCCCGCTGGGACTGGGCAGTCCCCCTGCAGCACCTCGCGACGGCCCTGCGGTCCCCGGCCGAGACCTCCGGGACGATCACCTACGTCAGGCCGGCGACGGGACAAGCCGCGCCGAGCTCTGGACTGCGGTCCGCGGAGGCTCCATGACTCCCGCGATCCGCCCGAGGGCCGCGACGGTCCAGGGCCTGGACGGTGTGCAGGCTGGTCGGCTACGCGCGGCCCTGGCCTGGGCACACCAGCGCGCGAGCCGCACGGGGACGTTTCCTGCCACCTTGCTGGCGGACCGTCTGCAGGTGCCGGTCGACGAGGNGGCGACCCTGCTCAACAACCTCGCCCTGGTCGGCCTGGCCGAGCGGTACCGCGCGTCCAGTGATGCCTGGGTGTATGCCTGCGGGCCGTTGCTCGCTGCGGCGCCGGCCTCCGCCCCCGCGGCACGCCCGCAGGAGGAGATCCTGCCGCGCGAGCTGTGGGCGGCGATCATCATCGCCCAGGCCGAGACCGGCCTGGCCTCGGGCGAGGCCATCGCCGAACTGCTGGACACCTCCCGGCGCGTGGACCGGGTCGACGTNACGTTGCGCCTCGCGGTGCTGGCCGTGCGGGGACTGCTCCTGCTGGGCCCGGACCGGGGTGCCGCGCACCGCCAGTGGCAGGCGACCGCCCGCGGAACCTACCGGTCCCGCGACCTGCTCGCACGGGCGCTCACCGACCACGAGGTGTGGACGGTGCTCGACGCCGACCCCCTGGACGTCGACGTCGACGTCGACCTCCTCACCGCCGCCCGCCGCCTCGGCGTCTCCGCGGAACGGCTTGACGGCTGGGTGGACCGGCACACCCGCGCCGGTCATTTCACCCGGGTCGGCCCGGGGCTGCGGCTGGCCGACACCGGGTGGGAGGCGATCAGCGCCGTGCGGAAAGACCCGGCACCGTGATGCCGCGCCGCGCACCGAGTCCGCGGCACAGAACTGGCCCCTTCCGCTGCCTAGGGACGGAGCCGGGGTGCGGCACGCGGGGTGGTGCCCGCGCGCCGCACCCATACCCCGCGCCTGCGGCGGAGGTTCGGGATGCCGGGTGAGCCGTCGCCTGGGGCAGGGGATCGAGCGGGTGGCCGTCCGGGACCTGCGCGCGGCGGTGCTCTGGGCCCAGGCCCGCACCGCACACGCGGGCGTGTTCTCCGCCAGCCAGGTCGAGGTGCCAGCGACGGCCCAGGACGTGAGCCGCTGGTTGAACGTTCTTGCCACGATCCGGCTCCTCTCCCGCTACCAGACGGTGAGCGGCATGTGGATGTACGCCTGCCGACCCCCGCTCGCCGTGCCCGCCCCGGACGGCGTACGTCCGCTCGACACGATCTCGCCGCCGGAGTGGTGGGCCGCGGTGGTCACGACGCAGCTCCAGACCGGAAAGGCCTCCGCATCGCAGATCGCTGCGCTCCTCGACACACAGACCGGTCGGGTGGACCGGATGGACCTCCTGCTGCGGCTCGCGGCGCTGGCCGCCGGCGGGCGGCTGCGCGCCTGCACCGACGGCACCACCAGGCTGCCTCCCACCGACATCGGATGGACGACCGTCACCACAACACCACCGCCACCATGACGCGCCGGGCCAGCAGCGGGCTGGCGGTGCTCCTGCGGGCGGAGACCACCGGCGGGCTGCTCCTGCTCGGCGCGACGGTGGCCGCGCTGGTCTGGGCGAACGCCGCACCCGGCGGCTACCACGCGGTCTGGTCCACACGGGCCGGCCTCGGCCCGGCCTGGCTGCACCTCGCCGACATGCACCTCACCGACTGGGTCGCCGACGCCCTGCTCGCCGTCTTCTTCTTCACCGTCGGCCTGGAACTGCGCCGCGAACTGACCGTCGGCACCCTGGCCGACCGCCGCAGCGCGGCGCTGCCCGTCGCCGCCGCGGCCGGCGGCATGCTCGCCCCCGCCTTGCTCTGCCTGGCCCTCACCCACGGCACCGATGGCGCCAGCCGCGCCTGGGCGATCCCCGTGGCCACCGACATCGCCTTCGCCCTCGGCGTCCTGGCCCTCGCCGGCCCCCGCGCCCCCGCCGGTCTGCGCACCGTGCTGCTCGGCCTCGCCGTCGCCGACGACCTCGGCGGCATCGCACTCATCGCCCTCGGGTTCAGCAGCGGGATCGCGGTGGGCTGGTTAGCCGCTGCCGCGGTGCTGCTCGCCGTCGTCGCGGTGCTGCACCGGCACCGGTGGGAGTCGCCGGGGCTGCATCTGCCGCTGGCTGTGGCGGTGTGGGTGTGCGTGCACGCCGCCGGCATCCACGCCACCGTCGCCGGCGTCGCCCTCGGCCTGCTCGTGCGCGTCCACCCCGACCCCGACGAACCCGAAGCACCCGCCACCCGCCTCGAACGCCACCTCGCCCCGATCAGCGCCGCCGTGATCCTCCCCGCGTTCGCGCTCTCCGCCACCGGGGTCTCCCTCACCCCGTCAGCCCTGCTCCACCGAGGCGTCGCCGTCGGCCTGCTCGCCGGCAAACTCCTCGGCGTCCCCGCCGGAGCCTGGCTCGCCGTCCGCCTCCACCTCGCCCGCCTCCCCGACGGCCTCCGCTGGCGCCACCTCATCCCCCTCGGCCTGCTCGCCGGCATCGGCTACACGGTCAGCCTCCTCATCACCCGCCTCGCCCTGGGCGACTCGGATGCTGTTGAGGGCGCGTCCACCGCGATCCTCCTGGCGTCCGTCNCCGCCGCCCTACTGGTCCTCGTCNCTCTGCGCGTTATCCCCGCCGGCGCAGGCCCAGCCGTGCCCTCCGGCCTGGCAGCACGCAGAGTCGGGGACGCAGCCGTGGCCGATCTGTCACCATCTGTGCGATCGGAAGAACAAGAAGAGCAGGAGACGTGATGACGCTGGGGACCGTCGTGGCCCGGATGCTCGCCGGTCTGGACGAGCCGTGGAACGGCACCGGGCCGCGGCGCAACGTGATCTGCATCCACGGCGGAGATCCTGCGGCACNGTCTCGGCAGTCCGAGGTGGTGCAGCGGGAGGCCCACGCGCGCCGACGAGCGCGCACCCACACCGTGCGGATCGACGTCGCGGCGATGGGTAGGGACCCTGAGCGATACCTGTTGGCGCTGCGGGCCGGCCTGCAGACCGGACCGACCCCCACGGGTGATCTTCCCGTGTTCGACGCGGGACTGCTGATCTACTGGGCCCGCCGGTATCCGACGGTGTCCCTGGCACAGGTCGTCACCCGGCGGACGGTGCTCGGGCCCACGACGGCGCGGCTGCGGGCCGCCCGCGCCCTCGCCGATCCGGCCTGGACGACGCCCGGTGACATGGAGCTGCCCTGGCCCCAGCTGGCCGAGACACCTGCCTTGGCGTCCCTGCGGCAGCAGTGCCCGGTGTTGGACCAGGTCGTCACCGGCCGCCTAGACCAAGCCCTGCCGTTGCTGCCCAACCTGCTCGGATGGGATCTCCAACGTCAACGTCAACGGTCGCAGGTCGAGGTCACGGTGGTCCTGGAGGCCGTGGACGCCGTCCGCAGCCTCTGGCCCCGGCTGGGTGACCTGGAGGACGTGATCGTCTGTACTGCCGCGGACCTGCCCGCGCTGATCGTCGTGACCTCGCAGTCCCCGGTGGACTGGGCGTCACCGCAGCGCGCGCTGTACCTGCACCACCATGGCGCGGCGAGATGGCCCGGCCTGCTCGGCAGTGGCCCCGACAGCGACCTGATCGACGCCGCCGAGGACGCGGCGTGACGCCGACGGTCATGAACCTGGGCGGGGCGCGCCGGAGGAACGGTGGGGGACTCTCGCCGAGCTGATCACCAGCGTGGCACCGGATGTGCTGTGCGTGCAGGAGGTCACCGGCTGGGGGACGACGGGCAGCGGCGCCTGAACAGCGTCGTCCGCGAGCTGGGGATGGACGGCGGNCGGCTGGCCCCGGCATCGACTTGGTACCCACCGGGGTGCTGTGGCGGGAGCCGGCGAACCTGATCGACCGGAGCGACGCCTATGCCGCTAGACGCTGCACGGCTTCGGGGGCGCACTGGTGCGCCTCGGGACCGCAGAGCAGCTGGCGGTCCTCAGTAGCCACCTCACCCCGTACAGCGCCGCGCAGGCCGCGATCGAGGTGCAGCGCCAGGTCTGCAGCTCACTGCCTGAGTGGGGGCGACGGGCGGGCTGATCGGGGCTTCTCGCGCCGCCCGAGGGTCCAGATGCCGGCGAGAAGGAGGAACGCGAAGAGCAGAAGCCCCGCGTCCAGGACGGTGAGCAGCAGCGCGCGGTCGCGGAAGCTGAGGGTGCCGGTGAGGGTGACCCGGAGCGCGCCGACGACGAAGACGATGGCCACCGCGAACACCACCAGCAGTTCCAGGGAGCGGACCGCAAGACGCTGGGCGCGGGCCTGCTGAGGGGCGATCGAGGCGGCGAGTTCCTGCCTCTGCTGGATGCCGGCGCGTTCTCGCAGGTACTGCTCCTGGAGGAGGTCGTGGCTGATCCGGGTGCCGATCGCGGGCAGCAGACGCAGCGCGGTGTCGATGGAGGCCAGTGCGTCGGCGTAGTCGCCGCACAGGCGTTGGCCGCACGCGAGCCGAAACCAGAAGACATGATCGCCGGGGAATGCGGCGACGGCGTCGGCGGCACGTCGGTGGAGCTGCCCACCTCGGTCGGGGAAGGGCGGCGCGGCCGCCAGCGCGTTGAGGCAGACATCAACGANCGCGCGGGACCGGGGCGCACTCCAGGCCCGCTCGAGCAGGTCAAGTGCCGTGCTGGTGGGGATGCTGCGGCTGCCGAGCGCGGCGTAGGCACGCAGCGCGGTGAACAGCGGATCCTCACGGTGCTCACCGGCGGCGACCGCAAGCAGGGAGGATTCGAGGAACCAGGCGAGTTCGTCGAACCAGAAGTTCGCCCGGAGCTTGCCGGCGTGGAACAGCGTGACGAAGAAACAGATGTCGGCCGAGCCCTGGGTCGTCTCGACGATCCGGCCGGTGGCGAGGGTGAGGTCGTGGCGGGACTCGACGGAGTCCCGGGTGATGAAGGCGTAGCCCAGCGACCATCTCTCGATGATGTCCCGGCGGGCCGGTGGCTCGGTGTGCTCGTGCAGCCAGCGGGCGCAGCGGGCCGCGACCTCGACGGTGGGCTCGCGCAGGAACCGGCGGCGCCAGTAGCGGTCGGCGCAGATCAGCCAGGCGTCGGTGGCGAAGTCCGCCGACGGGATGTGAAAGGGGGGTTCGAGGTTCGCGTCGATCAGCTCGGCGGCGAGATCCTCGCAGACCCGGTCCAACGCGCGGGAGTCGGCGGAGGCTGCCTGACCGAGCCGCGCGTTGATCGATCCGACGTCCATGTGTCCCCTTCCGGCGGATCTTCACCGGATATGTACCACAGGGACGCGGATCGGATCGGTACCTACTGCGAACACGCGGGTCGATGCGGTCACCGCGGCCCACACCCGTAAGCGGATCACACTCCCGCGGCCCGCACGCCCCCGTGGCGGGCCGACATGACCACCGCCGGCAAGCGCACCTGCCATCTGCCGGCCGACTCCACCGCCGAGCCACCTACCGCTATTCGACCACGCCGCACCTCAACGCCCCACGCCGCGGGGGCGTAGGGACCAGCGGGCTGCGAACCCGAGGTACCCACCTCGGCGATACGGCACGCCGTCCGCCAGCAGGTCGTCAGGTCCAACGGCCGCACGTGTCATCGGCCACTGGGGGCGGCTGAGCACCGGGCAGGCCGTCACCGCCAGCGCCGCGCAGCGGCGGTGCAGAGCGGTATCGCTGACGATCCGCCCGTCGGCGACGACGACAACGGCGGAGTCGGGCAACAGCAGGCCGCAGACCTGGCAGAGCCAGTCCTGCTGGCAGACCCGCCGCCNCTCCCCGTGTAGATGCTCCCACCAGACCCGGCCGGCGATCACCAGCGTGATCCAGGGGACGGGCAGGCCGTCCCTCCGCGGCCGGGGCCAGCCGGCCGGGGTACCGGCGGCCTGCGGGTGCTGCCATAGTGGGATGGTCATCCCCGCCGCCGCGCACCAGGTTGTGGCGCAGACCAGCCATGCGTCCGCCACCTCCAGGCGCATCGGGATTCCGCACTCGGNACAGGGGCAGTCCGGGATGGCCGGGGGCCCTCCGGGCTGCTGGTCACCTCCGCGGCGGGGAAGGTCCGGCGCGCGGTTCACCGCGTCGACGGCTGCCGCAGCGGCATCGTCGCGTCCAGGGCCGCGTCGTCAGGGGAGACGCCATTGGCCGGGCACGGCCGGTTCCGATACTCCCGCGGGCCGCTCCCGCAGGTGAGGACCTGATGGAGCGGGCCGACCGCCTGTACACGTAGCAAACGATGTTCTGACGTCCCCGTCATGGCCAGATCGTCCCACGATCACTCTGGGAGGGGATCACGACGGGGACGNTATGCCCTTGCTGTGAAGCTCCGTGACCGGGGAGTTCTCCGCAGGCCAGCCACTGCCAGTGGATCAGCATGCGGCGCTCGGGGCTCGTTCGATCATCCTGAGCGGCTGCTGCCAGCGCGGCCACCTCGGGGTCCAGAACGCGCAGTTGGGAGCCGGCCGATCCTGCGAAATCACCGCGGCGGGCCGCCTGCCCGATCTGAAGTGCACGGCTGGTCACCTCCGGGGTGATCGGCAGGCCGCTGAGGATCGCGATGGCGGCGAAGGTATCCGGGCTGGGCCGCTCGACGGCGTAGCGTCCCGCAGCGTGGGCGGCTAGGACCGCGTCCTGAGTGGTGCCGTGCGGCGAACGGCCCTCGCTGGTCCCCCCGTCGCCCCGGTGTGGGATCGGGAGGTCTGGCCAGCCTGCCGTGCGCAGCAGGATCGCGGCTTNNACCGCAGGTTCGGGGCCGGAGACAACGAACACGCAGGCTCTGGCCAGCTCCAAGCGCAGCCCGATGCCGATCACGGGTTTTCCGGCCAGCCGGGCGAGGTCGTTGGCCAGCCTGCCGGGCTGGGAAGGCAATAGGACGATATCCATGATCTTCTTTCGTGGAGGTGAGCCGGCCCGGCTGGGCCGGCATGATGAGTGCGGGCGATCCGAGCCAGACAAGGTCCGGGCACCCGGTGCGGGCCGCTGTTGCGCGGTGTCGCGGTCATTCGACGCGGGCGAGCACGATGTCCAGCGGTTCGGGATCCAGGAGTCGGCCCAGGCTGACGTCCAGNACGCTGGCGATGACCAGCGCCTGGCCCAGGCTGATGTCGCGGCGACGACCGCTTTCCAGATCGGTGACCGCAGTGCNTGTCAGCCCGCACTGGTCGGCGACCTGTTGCTGCGTCAGCCCGCGGAGTTGGCGGATGGTGCGCAGCCTCTCGCGGACTCTCTGCACACCGGCCGCACTGCCCGCGTCGGAATCTGACACGAAGCCATCGTGATGATGTGCATTATTGCGACTCATGGGCCCATTCTAGTCGGAATCTACAACATCGTTGTAAGGGGTTGGGGAGGCCGTCCTGGCTGGCGACCCCCATGCGGACCGGACGGCAGACGAGCCCCGCTGTCGTCGGNGGACTCCACCTCCACCGGGCCACCGCGACGCGCGAAGGCCAGCAGCAGCGCGTCGGCGTTGTCGGGAGACCGGCCGGTGCGTTCCCGGATCTGCTCCTTGGACTCGATCACGATTCGGTCCCCGGCCCCCTTCTTCCAGCTGGGGTCCAGCAGCTGCGCGATCGTCGCATCCGCATTCTCCATCGCAGACAGGTCCCACCCGCGCTGCTCGGAGAGGAGTCGGNCGACCCCCCACCACAGCTCCGCGCGCACGTTCGCGTACTTCTCCGGCTCCCGGGAGGCCGCGCCGAACCTGATCGGGTTGACCGCGACTCCGCGCACCTTGTGCTGCTTCAGCCAGCTCCGCAGTGCTGCGGCGATACCCCACCCCGGCCCCCCGGCGTCGATGTTGACGGTCTTCGCCGCGGTGGCCAGCACTGCCTGGCCGATCAGCTCCACGGCCTGTTCCGGCTCCGGGGTGCGGGCCTGCCACTCCCGGCCGGCTTGGACCCCGCGGCGTTCCCGGACCACCGTCCAGTCGGTGCCCTCCCCGATGTCGACCCCGAGGCAGACCGGCCGCAGCCGCGCGGCCGGNCAGGGCTGGTCACGGCCGACGCGGCATCGGGCGACATCGGAGGTCCGGACGACCTTCCAGGCCACATCCTTCGGGAACCGTGCCAGGACCTTGGAGATGTAGATCGGGTTGTCCTCGCCCCATTCCCGCCGCTTCTCCTCCGCCCAGGTGCGCGACAGCAAGGCCTGCCGCAGCTCGTCGGGGATCGGCTCTCCGGTGAACGCGGGCGTTGCCGCGGCCGGAATGGTGATCACATGCCAGGACGGCAGCTCGNAGACCTGCGCGAAGTAGCTGCTTGGGTCGTCGGGGTTGCCGATGGCCAGGATCCGCGCGTTCTCGTTCGTCGCGATGGAGTCCGCGGCGATCCACAGCTGCTGGGGGATACCGCCGGCCTCGTCCAGCACGACCAGCGGGTACTGGGCATGGATGCCCTGAAAACCCCCTTCGTCATGATCGGCGGGCTTTCTCCCGAACGCGACCAGGTCGTCATCGATCAGCCATTCGGTTTGGTTCACCCGGCCCAGCGGCGGGTTCATCAGCCGGGACAGGCGACGGATCTCCCGCCACAGGATCGCCCGAACCTGCGGGAACGTCGGTGCCGTCGTGATCGCGAAGGCGCTGCCCGGGGGGTGGGTGTCCAGCCAGTGCGCGACCGCGGCCGCGGCCACGAAGCTCTTGCCGGCGTCGTGGCAGGACGGCACCGCAACCTTGCGGTGGACCCGCAACGCGTTGATGATCTCCTGCTGTTTCGACCACAGGTGGACTCCGCCCAGGCGGTCCCTGGCCCAGCGCACCGGCTCATCCCGGTAAAAGCCCATCCGGTTTCGGCGGGTCTGCTCCTCCACCCGGCTGCGGGCCAGCCGGGCAGCTTCGTGGCGTGCTCGGCTGTGGAGCTCAGGGGGCAGGCGGGCCAGCAGGACGTCGACCTGCCGGGCCAGGTCCTGCCCGCCACCGGCAATCACCCCTCCACCCCATCCATAGGGGTGATTGTCTAGGGGAAAGCGGTAGAGGATAGGGGTATGGCAGCGCGCGAGGTGCAGTACGTGCGGGTTCGTGATGTAGTGCCCGCGATCCGCAACNCAAAAAATCATGACCTGCTGCGGATCAGCGGACTGATCCGTCGCTTCGGCTTCGTGGAGAGCGTTGTCCGTGACGGGCGCACCGGCAGGCTGGTGGCCGGCCACGGCCGGCTGGAAGCCCTACTCACGATGGAGCAGGACGGGCAGTCACCCCCGGACGGCATCGCCGTCGACGAGGACAGCGCGTGGCTGCTGCCGGTCAGCGTCGGCTGGGCATCGCGTTCCGATGGGGACGCGGAGGCGCTGGGGGCCGCGCTCAACCGAGCGCCGGAGCTGGGGGGCTGGGACCACACCCAACTGGCCAGCATCCTGGCCGAGATCGACGACGCCGATCCCGACCTGCGAGCTCTCATCGGCTGGGATGACCGGCAGTTGACCAACCTGCTGACCCTGCTGGACCCCGACAACTGGGATCCACCGGCACCAGCCGCACCCCCCGGCCCCCACCCTCAGCCCGCCGCGGCGGGCCGGACAGACAGCGCGCCCGACGCTGGTGCAGGCGCCCCGCAGGACCTGATGCCGCGCATCGAGCTGACCGTGTCCAGCGACGTGTTCGAGGCCTGGCATGCCCTGCTGTCCAGCTACCCGGGGCGTTCGGACACGGACAAACTGATCGCCCATCTTCGTTCCACCGGCCACCTCACATGAGGCCCCCCGACTCGACCACCCCCGGGGGGCCGCCCACCATGAATCTGCTGTGGTCCTACGTGTATGCCCGCACCCTGAACCTGGATACCTTCCTGGGCGGCCTGCCCGTACCCCGGCTGAGATTCTTCGCCGACTCCGGCGCGCACAGCGCACGCACGCTGGGACTGGACATCAGCGTCGACGGATATGCCGCATGGGTCAAACGCTGGTCCCACTGGTTCACCATCTACGCGAACCTGGACGTGATCTGGGCGCCGCGTGCCACTTACGACAACCAGAAGAGATTGGAAGAGGTCCACGGGCTCCACCCCATGCCCGTCTTTCACACGGGCGAGCCGGTCAGCGTCCTGGAACGCTACCTGAACGAAGGCTACACCTATATCGCCCTGGGGAAGCTTCTCGGTAACAGCGTGAACGTCCTGCGCCCCTGGTTAGACCAGGTTTTCCGCATGGCAGAGGGCATCGCGGTATTCCACGGGTTCGGCATGACCGTCTGGCCGCTGCTGCAACGCTACCGGTTCTACTCCGTGGACTCCTCCACCTGGGGTGCCGGCGTGCGCTANGGCCGGGTGAACCTGTTCCATGACGGCCGGTGGGTGGAGTGTCGGCTGGGCTCGGTGGACTCCGCACGGAAGCATCACCACGTGCTGGAGGCCTACGGGCTGCCTGTGGCCNCTGTCAGCCGCCGGCATTACGACCCTGAACGGGTGGCCGGGGCCTGCGCGGTGGCGTTCCACCGGGCCAGCCAGTGGCTCACCGCACGCCTGGGCCCGGTCGCGTTGCCTCCAGGCCGGGGCTACCCGCCCCGGCCGGCTGTGGCCCAGCCCGCGCTGGTGTCAGCAGGGGCACCCGGTACGGCCGGTCCGCAGATCTACCTGGCCGACGCCTGGCATGAGGCACACCGCCGCCACGCCGCCGGCCTGCACATCTATCTGGCCGACGCATCAGAGTCCTGGACTGGCCGTGCAGCCAAGGGAATAGGGGCCATGACATGAGGCGAACTGTCGCCGTTGGACCGTTCCCGGTCTTCTTCGGGAACGTCAACACCGCGATGAACCTGCGCGGGCACTATCACACCNGCTCCGTGACCCTGATCTATGAGTCCACCGGTCCCCACGGCTACCCCTCCTTCAAAGCCACCAACGATGCCATCCGGGAACGCCTGCAACAGCTCACCGACCAGATTTTCCGGGATGCCACCAATGAGGACGTGACCGATCGGCTGTTCGCGGCGTTCGACGGATGGACGGCCCCGCAATGGCAGCAGTGGGGCGGTGACTACACCCTGCACGCGGTACACCTGGCTGTGCAGGGCGTTCTGGACTCCATCGGTCACGACGACTCCACCACCATCTACACCACCGCGAGGGACTGACGATGCCCGCCTTTGAGATCAGCAAGACGTTTGCCTTCGCCGCCAGCCATCGCCTGTCCGGGCTGGACGGCGACCACCAATGCGCCCGTCTCCACGGCCACAACTACACCGTGCAGGTCCAGCTCCACGGCGATTCGCTGGACACGGTCGGTTTCCTGCTGGACTACGGGGACTTGAGTCCGGTCCGGGCCTGGATCGATGCCACCTTGGACCATCAGCACCTCAATGCCTGCCTGGACGTCAACCCGACCGCGGAGCTGCTGGCCCAGTACCTGGCCGGGAAGGTCCGGGAGCTGGTGGCGATACCCGACGGGGTACGGGTGGCAGTCGGGGTGTCGGAANCCCCGCGCACGTGGGCGTTCTACCGCGAAGCCGCGCAGTGAGCGGCCCACACCGGCCCCGCCCCGACCAGGGCGCGCGGGGCGGCGCTGTCCACTTGCCGGTGGCGGAGGTCTTCGGCGCGACGGTGCAGGGTGAGGGGCCGGCAGCCGGCCGGCTGGCCACCTTCGTGCGTCTGGGCGGCTGCAACCTGTCCTGCTCCTGGTGCGACACCTCGTACACGTGGGACGGGGCCCNGTTCGACCTCCGCACGGAGATCACGTCCACCGCGGTGGAGACCATCGCCGCGAAGGTCACCACCGACCTGGTCGTGATCACCGGGGGTGAGCCGCTGCTCCACCAGGAACGGCCGGGTTGGACGGCGCTACTGCGCACCCTGACCCAGCAGCAGCGCACCATCCACGTGGAGACCAACGGCACCGTCCCCCCGACCCCGATGTCGCTGCAGCACGTGGCCATGTGGGTGGTATCCCCGAAGCTGCGCAACGCCGGTACGCATCGGGGCCGCCAGCGAGCCCGCCTGGCCACAGAGTGGCCGGCCCTGGCCGCCCAGCACGACGGCCGCGCACACCTGAAGATCGTGTGCGAGGGGGCGGACGACGTCCAGGAAGCCGCGCGGCTGGCCGAACGGTGGGGCTGGCCGGCAGGGCAGGTGTGGGCCATGCCGCAAGGGNCCAGCGTGGAACAGCTGGCTCAGACCTGGCCTGCGGTGGTGGAGGCCGCCGCGGCAGCCGGGCTGAACGCCAGCCACAGGCTGCACGTGCTGGCCTGGGGNCAGCAGAGAGGCCACTGACCCCGATGGACACGACGCGGGCCGTGGCCGCGGTNGAGGAACTGCTGGCCGCGCTCGAGGTGAACGAGGCCGACCACACCGCGGACACCCCCCGGCGGGTAGTCCGAGCCTGGCAGGAAACACTGGCCGGCTACCAGGCCGACCCCCGGCGGCATCTGGCCCGCACCTTCACCGCGCCGGACGACCCCGGGCTGGTGGTCGTGGCCGGCCTGCACCTGGTCACCACCTGCGCCCACCACCTGCTTCCCATCGTCGGGCGGGCCACGGTGGCCTACCGCCCTGCCCCGGGCGCGCCGGTGGTGGGGCTGTCGAAACTGTCCCGGGTCGTCGCGGACTACGCCGCGCGCCTGCAGGTGCAGGAACGGCTCGGCTGGCAGATCGCCTCGGCGGTCCAAGACTGCCTGGCACCGGTCGGGGCCGGCTGCGTCATCACCGCCGTCCACGGCTGCATGACGGTGCGCGGGGTCCGGCAGCCCACAGCGGTGACCACCACGGCGGTGTGGACCGGCACGTGGACGCCGGAACACCCGGACGTGGAGATGGTCGTCGCGGAGCATCGCGCAGCAGGGTAACCCTCTACCCCTCACCGCTACCACGGTCACCCCATGGGGTGGATGATGGGCTCCATGGCCGCCCGTGAGCTGGAGTACGTGCGGGTACGGGACGTGGTCCCGGCTACCCGCAACCCCAAAGAACATGACCTTCCGCGTCTGGTGGACCTGATCCGACGCTTCGGCTTCGTGGAGAGCGTCGTCCGCGACGGGCGGACCGGGCGGCTGGTAGCAGGCCACGGCCGCCTGGAGGCCCTGGAGGTAATGGAGCGCAGGGACCAGTCACCCCCTGACGGGATCACGGTAGACCAGGAGGGGGCCTGGCTCGTGCCGGTCACGGTCGGCTGGGCCTCCCGCTCCGACGACGACGCTGAGGCGTTGGGGGTAGCCCTCAACGCCGTCCCGGCCCTGGGCGGCTGGAACTCCGCCACCTTGGCCGAGACGCTGCGAGACATCAATGCGGTCGATCCGGACCTGCGCAGGCTGATCGGCTACGACGACGCGGAACTGGACGACCTGCTGGCCGGGCTCCAGGAAGACGGCGGCGGCTGGGACGACGACCCCGCCGAGCAGGCGGCCCCCCGGACCGGCGGGGCCGACCCGACGGACCGCAACCAGCGGCGCTCCACCAGCCTGGCGGAGCTGGCCGACGGCTACGACGACCAGGCATCCCGGATCATGGTCCTGTCCTGGGAGGGCCCGCGGTACGTGTGGGCCGTCCAGCAGCTCCGAGAGATCGCCGAGCAACGCGGGCTGGACAGCAACGCCGACGTGGTCCTGGCGCTCATTGCGGATGCCGTCGGACAGGCCCCGCCGGATGCCTGACTGGACAGTGGTGCCCGCCAGGCGCCGACTCAGCCCGCAGCAGGCAGGCGAGCTCATCGGNACCCGGGCCGCCGCTGCCGAGCCAACCATCACCGAGGCAACGGTCGCGGTCGACGAGGACGGCGCCCCGGTGTTCGCCTACCTACCGGCCGGTGAACCGCAGCAGGTCACGGCCCTGCGACGCGCGGTGCTGCACATCCGCTATGAGGCCCTGAGCCGGGCCAACGGCGCCCAGAACGTCAGCCGGAACTTCGGTTTCACCCCACGCCGGCCGGTGTATGGGCGGGAAGGCTGCCAGATCGGCCGGCTCGCGGCCGAAAGCCCCCAGGAGCATCGGGTCCTGGAACGGTGGGCCCTGCTGTTGGAACGCACGCTCGACCAGATCGATCCGAGCATCGTGGCCCGCGACGCGCAGACGATGACCCAGGTCGATCCCTCCTGGCGGCTGGGCGGCGGCCGGCTGTGGACATCGGGGGTCATCAACCGGTCGTCGGCACTGCCCTACCACCGGGACCGCTTCAACTTTTCGACGTGGAGCGCGATGCCGGTCCTGCGCCGCGGGGTACGCGGCGGCTACCTGACGCTGCCGGAGTGGGGCGAGGTGATCGCCTGCCGCGACGGGTGGACGCTGTTCTTCGTCGGCCGCCAGCACGTCCACGGGGTCACCCCGATGCGCACCGTGCAGCCCGACGGCTACCGGGCCAGCGTCGTCTTCTACGCCCTGCGGGGCATGAAGGATTGCCACAGCGCGGCCGAGGAGACCGCCTACGCACGGCAGCGACGCACCCAGCGCGAGCGGGAGATGGCCGCACGGCTCGCCGCGGGACAGCCGATGCTCCCATGACCCCCACCCCGCACAGCGAACAGATGTTCGGAACCTACGCGCGGTGNCACCGGCTGCAGGTGACCACCCGCGACATCGACCCCGTGTACCCCGTGCTGCGGCACGTGATCCGGGCCGCGGGGCTGGACCGCGACCAGGCCGTGTGGCTGGTCGTCCTGCACGTGGCCTACTACCAGCTGGGCTCGGCGCTGGCCGCGTGGGGCGCGCAGCCGGTACCGGGCGGGCCGCGCCCCGGGCTGCTGACGCTGCCGACCGGCACCGAACGGCGAGCGCACCGCGACGTCCGCCAGTTCGCCCGCCACTGGGCCGGGCTGTTGGGGGCCTTCGACCGGCACGGCGGCCCGGCCGGCTGGCTGGACGCCGGCGGCACGGACTGGCGCCGGCTGAACGAGCACGTCGCCCAGGTGGAGGGCAACGGACGGTGGGCGGCCTACAAGACCGCGGAGCTGGCGCAGAAGGTCCTCGACGTGCCGACGGTGGTGNCGGACGCCGGGCATGCGCACTCCACCGGGCCGCGGCGGGGCTTGGCGCTGCTCTACCCGCGGCTACCCGAGGGGAACAGGCCGGTCGACATCCAGGTGCTGGACCGGTACACCCGCAGGCTCGCCCGCCGGCTGGGCGAGGCGGACATCGGCCAGGTGGAGACGTCGCTGTGCGATCTCCACAGCCTGACCCGTGGCCACTACTACCTGGGCCACGACATCGACGCCATGCAGCAGCAGCTCACCCGCGTGCCGTCCGACCTGACGGCCGCGGCGTTCGCCGCGCGGGCGGCCCGGCTGCCGGCGGCCTACCTCGGGGAACGGGGCGGCTGGTCGGGGGTGGATCGGGAGAGGAAACGGGTCTATGCCCGGCAGGGGATCATCTGCACGCGGTAGGCGGACGTTGCTCTACCTCATCGGGGAACCAGGGGTCGGGAAGAGCACGTTGATGGCCTCCCTTACCGCCCGGTGGGTGCGGNCCCCGCTGCCGGGCCAGCCGGGACGGGATGCGTTGGCCGACCGGCGCAGCGNCCAGGTGGTGGCGGTGGAGCTGGGACGTCGCCGCCGGGCGTTCTCCGGTACCGATGCGTTGCCGATGGATGNGGTCGTGGCTGCGGAACGCTACGTCCGATCCGGTCAGGCTGCCCGGGAGACGGCGCTGCTGCTGGGAGAGGGCGCCCGGCTGGGCTGCGCGCGGTTTCTGGCCGCGGCGGTCGCCGGCGGCTGGACGGTGGAGCTGGTCTACCTGCACGGGACGGAGGTCGCGGCGCAACGCCGGGCCNGGCGCGCGGCGGGACAGGATGAGCGATGGGTACGCGGGGCAGCCACCCGGGCACGCCGCCTGGCCGAGGGCCCGCCGGCGGGGGNGCTGGTCCACCGGGTGGACGTGGCCGCCGAGGTGACCCTGCCGGACGTGCCGGGGCTGTTCGACGCCGGACTGTGCGCATGATCCACCTGGAGGGGATGGGGTGNCTCGGCGCTGTCCTGGCGTTCCGGCTGGACCGGGAAGGTGTTCCGTTCACCTGGCACGACATCGATGCCCCGTACGTCGCGTGGCGGGCCTCGACCGGTCTGGTGTACCCGGCCGGCGACGCACGCAGCCAGGCCGGACTGGCCGGGTGGGGGCAGTGGGCTCGAGACGGCTGGCTGCCGGCCGGAACGGTGGAACAGGTGGGCTACGTGTATGCGCACAAGGCACCCCCCCACCAAGGCCGCTACCGCACGGTGCCGCTGGCCCCTGGGGTGACCCTGGCCGATGCCCCGGCGTTCGCGGTGCACGTGCCCAGGGTGGTTGAGGCGGCGCGGCAGAGGTTCGCCGAGCGACGTCGTGCCGGTCGGCCGGCGGGCGCGGTCACGGTGCAGGCCCACGGCAGCGCGCGGGCGAGGGCAGTGATGTGGGGATGGTCGGCCCCGGTGCGCCTGGCGTTGCCGGCGCAGGTCGCGGAACTGCCCTACCGGGCGGCGTTCTACGGGNGGCGAGTACGTCGCCTGGTGTACGCCTACCCGATTCCCGGCAGGGCGCAGTGGTGGTGGGCCGGCTCGGCGCTGGTGCGGCAGACCCGACCGCGCCGGCTGGACACGGCCCGTCAACTGGCCCGATGGGACGAGGACTGGCAGGCGGTGTGGCCGCAGGTACACGTGATGGAGCGGGCACGGGTGGTGGAGGGGTGGCGCCCACGGCCAGCGGACGGGGACCAGGCAGGGGTGGTCACCGACGTCGGGCAAGGGGTGGTGACGGTGCCGGCGTTGTGGCACTCCGGGGTGCGGTGGGCTCCGGGGGTAGTGCGTGAGGTGATGAACGTGCTGGCGGTGTGGGGNGAGGTCATACCCCGATAGCAGTCGGTGAAAATTGGTGCACGGATCGTTTGCGCGTCCCCCGCGACACGTATAGAGTTACCAATGTCAACGAAGAACGCCACACGGAAGGACGTACACCATGGCCACCACCTACATCGTCTTTGAGCTGGACACCGACGGCTGGGTCAAGGTCGGCGAGCGGGCCCGCAAGGAGGCCGCCGAGAAGCTGTACGCCCAGGCCCTGACCTCCGACCGCCTTCCCGCCGCGGTCCGCCTGGCCACTGGCACCGGCAAGGTCCTGCAGGAGCGGGCCATCGAGAACGCGGCGGACCTGAGCGACGCCCAGTGCATCGAGCTGGCCCGGATGGCCGGCGACCACGACCTGGTCGCCGAGCTGGAGGAGCAGGCCCGCCTGGAGGCGGAGAAGGCCCAGGCCCAGCAGCGCAAGCCCAGCACCCGGGCCAAGGGCACCGGGGAGCCGCGGTCGCAGGCAACCTTCATCCCGCAGGACGGCCCGTGCAAGGGGATCAAGTGCTACCCGGGCGGGTTCTACATCCTGGCCCAGCGGGTGCTGCTCACCCCGCAGGGGGACTCGGAATGGCGGGTGGTCGGGNGGACGAACGACAAGAAGGTGGCGCACCGGATGCTGCAGAGGGCCGCTCAGGTCGTGGGCATCCGCCGTGTGCTGGAGCAGTCGTTCACGCAGTCCGGTAGTGGGATCGAGATTTTCCGGGCCACGTTCGCGGACGGGGAGCGCACGGTGGTCCTGGACACCAGCGTGNAGGCCGTCAAGGAGAGCCGGAAGGCACAGCAGGACGCCTGACCTGTAGTTCCAAGACGGGGGTGCCGGTTTGCGCCGACACCCCCGTTGGTATAGAGTTACCAATGTCAGCAAAGAGCGGCCACGAAAGGGATCGGATCATGGCGCACGAATTCGAGACCGGGTTCTTCTACCGCGAGCCGGCCTGGCACGGGCTGGGCAACGTACTGGCTGAGCGGCCGAAGACCTGGGCGGAGGNCCGAGAGGCCGGCGGCTTCACCTGGGACCNGAAACTGGTGCCCTCCTTCGGCTACTCCGGTATCCACATCCCGACCGGCCGGCAGGTGTACGAGCCGGGCCCGGACGTCGTGGGGGACTTCACGCAGAGCACCGCCTTCCAGCGGTGCGTCCGTTCGGACACTGGGTTGGAACTCTCCCACCCGCGGGAAAGCTGGACGCTCATCGACCACACGGAGATGGGTGAGATCGTGGAGGCGTTCCTCGGTCTCGCAAACGTGGAGTACGAGACCGGCGGGGTCCTGGAGGAAGGGCGCGCGGNCTGGGNTCTGATCAAGCTCAACGAGCCCATCGCGCTGCCGGGGGACAACTCCCTCACGCTGCCGTACTTCCTGATCCGGAACAGGCATGACGGGCAGGGCTCCTGCTCGGTGTCCCACACCGCGGTTCGTGTGGTGTGCGCGAACACCTGGAAGCTGTCCGAAATGCGGGACGAGGCAAACGGAACCGTGTTCTCCTTCCGCCACAACGACAAGTGGCGGGACCGGCTGGAGGAGGCCAAGGAGGCGATCAAGGGGGTCCGGAAGGAGTTCACCACCTACCAGGAGATTGCGCAGCGGCTGCTCGGGATGACCGTCACGCCGCGGCAGCAGCAGATGTTCGTCAACGAATTCATCCCGAACCCGACGGGGGCGACCAGCGACCGGCAGTTGGAGAACCTCGCAGTGNCACGTGGCCAGATCCGGGACATCCTCGCCTCCCCGACGACTGCACCCGTCGCGCATACCGCCTACGGCTTGGTGCAGGCTGCGTCGGAATGGGACGAGCATGTCCGTCGCTCCAAGACGCCCGAGACCCGTTTCGCGCGGTCGGTGGTCAAGACCAACGAGAGCCGACAGCGAGCCATCAGGATCGCCGAACTCGTGACCGCGGGGTAGCGGACAGCGGTTCCCCGTAGGGGCCGGTCGTCGTCAGACGGCCGTCCCCTACGGCCGTCCTCGCGATGGACGGGCCCTGCTTCCGCGGGCTGGCCGGGTGGGGAGGCCGCCCGGGCGGTTATCGCTTGCCCACGCCTCCAATATTCGTATAACCTAACCAATGTCAACAAAGAACATCGAGAGGAGCTGCAATGCCGAACAAGCCCATCCACGTCGCCCTCGCCGCCGACGTCCCGATCACCCTGGGCGAGATCGCCCCGGTCGTCCTGCCGACCGGCCAGACCATCGCCGTCCGCATCCTTGCCCGGACTGGCGGGTCCACGCGGGACGTCGCTGGGGAGCCCTCGGTCTGGGGGAGCCTGCTTGACGCCGAGGAGGAGGTGATTCTCTTCAAGATCCACCCGTATGGCTGGACGCCGCGCGCCGTGGAGGACCTGCTGCCGGCGGTTCGTGCGGTGCGCCAGGGGGGTCTTGCCTTCGCCGTGGTGGATGCGAATCGGCTGCGCTGCCTGGACACGTTGGACGCCGCACAGGTCGCGGTTGTCCGGCGCACCCTGCAGCGTTTCGGCTTCGTTGTCGCCGAGGTCCTGGGGGTGGACGGAACCTTCACGTTCCACCTGGAGGCGTAGTCGCGGCGTCCGCCGGCCGGTACCCCATGCAAGGGGGTGGCCGGCGGACGGTTGGGGTAGGGGACGGTCCCGCGTCGGTGCGGTTTGTCCGCTCACTATAAATCGTGTAGACTAACCAATGTCAACAAAGAACACGAAGGGAGCGGTCATGTACGACGCAATCTTTCAGGACACCCACGTCGNGCTCACGAAGGAGGCGCCCAGCGGGATCATGCGGGTCGCCGAGGTGGTGGTGCCCGATGGGCCGACCATCGCCATCAACATCGGGGACCCCGTCATCCAGCCGAAGGACAGCCGGGGGACCTTCCCGTTCTGGGGATACCTCCTCGACGCCGAGGGCTTCGACATGCACTTCATCGTCCACCCGCGTGGCTGGACGCCCAATGACGTGCGGCATCTCAACGAGGGCGTGGAAGCCCTTCGTTGCCGGGACCTGTCCATCTCGGTGTTGGACGCGCACACGCTACGCGTCCAGGAGATACCGGCCGGGTACGGGGTCGGGGACATCCAGGCGGCCCTGTGGNCCCACGGCCTTGTGGTCGCTGAGGTGACCGAGCTGACGTGGTTCACCGTGATCCGTTTGGAAGGGTAGCCGCACGGTCCGATGGCCGGTACCCGGGATGGGTGCCGGCCATCGGCATATCCGAGCCGGCAGGCATCGGCCTACCGGTTTGCCCCGTTCGTGAATGTTGTATAGACTTGCNAATGTCAACAAAGAACGAGGAAGGGGAACCGTGAACCTCAAAAAGATCATTAAGTCGGCCGGTGACGCCCGCTGCCCGGTGTGCTTTGCGCAGGCACCGCGCGGCCGCGCGGGACGCTTCCGCCCCCACCAGATCCACGGGGAGACCTGCGGCGGCCAGGGATTCACCCCCCGCCGGTTGGCGGCGATGGAGCGAGTCCTGACGCCGGAGGCGGCGTCTTGGAACACGGCCCGCAGGGTCCGGAAGGTTGTCGCCCGCCGGACGTTCGTGATCGGCTACACCGTCCGGCAGGACTTGATCACCTGGCACCCGTCCCGCCCGGAGTGGGCGGTGGTGGTCCGAGAGAACCGCAAGCTGTGCGCCGCTGCGCATCTGCCCGACATCGAGGCGGCGAAGGCGTTGGCGAACGCCTGGGCTGGCCGCGCCGACGGTAGCTGAGGGTTGGCCTGCCCCGCGGAAGCGGGGCAGGCGCTCCCCGCCGCACGGTGGGGGGGCGCTGCCTCCCGGCTCATATAGTGTATACTTACCAATGTCAGCAAAGAATGGAGGGGAAGCGCCATGACCATCGACACCGAGCAGATCGCACGCACCCTGGAAGAGAACGGCTTCACGGTGAACACCACCCCTGACGCGCTTCACATCCACGACGTCGGGCTGGTGGAAAGCGACAGGACTGTGATCCACGAAGTGGTCGCCGAGGCTGGNCGCCAGATCGCCTCCGGGCAGCTGGCCGGGGACTGCCTGATCGTCACGCTCGCGTAGGCACCCGGCGTCGCTGGCCCGCGCATCCCCCTGGCGCGCGGGCCGGCCGCCGGCAAGGGCGATCAAGGTACGGGGCGCGGATTATGAGCGGTCGTTCCGCTCATAATCCGCGTTGATCGTCAGGTGGTGATGAGGTGGAGGTGGACGGGGGCCCCACCGTCGAGTGCGCGGGCGAGNGCGACGCTGTGAAGGATGTCCTGGGCCAGCTGCTCGGCCTGCTCTACGGGCAGGTGCACGGTGCGCTGGCCCTGGGCGTCGCGCACTTCCAGGTCGACGCCNTCCCCTGCGGCATAGGGAGTGATGGGGCAGTCCATGCGGCCTCCAGGGCGGGTATCCTGCGGGCGACCGGCCGTGTGCTCCTCGGNCGGTCATGGAAAGGGCTGAGGTGCCGGCGGGTTACGCCTCCACCTGTCGTGGAGTCCGCCGGCACCTCGTGATCATTTTAGATGATCTGGTTGACGTCCTTCAATCCCGCCAGCTCCCGCAGGTCCTCAGCAACGGGCTTCCCGGTGTACGGCGTCAGGGCGTCGAGGGCCTGAATCAGCTGTGCGAAAGCGACGGGGTCGGCGGCGCGGTACTCCCGCAGCGGCATGTCTTTGCCGCCATTCGCCGCCTGCAGGCGGGCCTGGGCCGCCTTGGCCTGCTGCAGCCAGGCCTCGAAGGTCTTGACGATCGCGAACATGCGTTCCTCTCGGGGCTCAGAAGGCGTTTACCTATGGGCTCATGCGGCGGGGGTGACCCCGCCCCCGGCAGTGCCGGGGGCGGGACGGGGTGCTAGCCGGCGCGCCTCTCCTTCCGGTGTGCGCGCTCCAGACGGCCGCACTCCGCGGCGGCGTGCCGCAGGGCCTGTACCGCGGCGGTGATCTTCGGGTCGCGGGCGTTCATCGCCAGCTTGCGGGCCTGGGTGCGGGCCTGCTCGGGGGTGAGGTAGCGGATCCGGCCGCGGTAGGCGACCAGTACCTCCCAGCGGGGGAAGGGGGCCAGCTTGTCGGCCTTGATGATCAGGTCGTCTGGCAACCGCGGGGTCTCAGGGGTTTCCATGGCGCTCCTTGGTGAGATGGGAAAGGGCTGGTCAGCAGGGGTTACGCTCCCCGTTGACATTGGTAACTATATACGAACTAGCACGGGTGGGCAACGGACCCCGATCGGTTCGGACGGCCTGGAAGGCTCCGCGGACAGCAGCTCCGCCTCGGCGGTGTCGAGTTCGGCGCGCGCTTCCTCCACCCGCCGTTGCGCACGATCCAGCTCGGTGGTGCTTCTCTCCACGTGGGCACGCAAGTCCTCCAGATGCGTTGACCACCTGGCCACGGCGGCGAGGTAGTCGAGCAGCCCGGGGTGGTCCGCGAAGAAGCTGCGGGTGTCGGTGCGGACCTGGTTCACCACGGCGTTGACCGTCGTCGGCGGGATGCGGCGCCGGCCTTGCCATCGCTGGACCCGAGAGTCGTAGGTTGNCTGCCACGCGTGTTCGGGATCGAAGTACAGGCGGTACTGCAGGTGGATCCCGTTCAGGGTCACAGTGAGGGCGGGGGTGAGCGTCGGGGNCGCCGTCACCTCGACCTCCCCGTCGGCGGTGACGCGGAACATCGCATCGCCGAACCGGGTCGGGATGGCCCTGTACTCCACGATCACTGGTCGGCCTCGGGACTCGTGGGCCGCTGCTCGGGCCCGGGCAGCGGCCGGTCCACGCGGGCCTCATAGGCGCCCCGAGCCGTGTCGACGGCACGCTGCAGCGCACTGTCCAGGTCGGCAAGGAGCTCCAGGGGGTCTCTTACCCGTCGCTGGATCGCTGCCCGCAGGGCCTGCCGTTCCCACAGCAGCTCCAGCACGTGGGTATCGCGGAAGTAGAACTCGGCGGCGTCCCGCAGGGTTCGGATGACTTCGTTGGTCGCCTCGGGTGACGCGTGCTGGTCGCTGTCCCACGGGCGGATGCGACAGTGGCGGACCCTCCACCCGCGGTGTTCGTTGTCCAGTGTCGCCTCGAACTGGAGGCGTTGGCCGTCCACGTTCACGATCAGATCCGGGGTGAGCGTGGGTGACACCGTCAGCTTNACGGTCGCCCCGGGGGAGGCAGTCAGGGGCACCTCACCCCATGGGGTGGGCAGCAGGAGGACGTAGTCAGGGATCATCAAGGCTCCGCGTGAGATCACAAGGGCCGTGCCTGGCACGGCCATGCGCGGGCTGCGCGCGATCGGCAGGACGAGGTGGCAGGCGGTTTCCGGGTACAGCTCCGGGTCACCGTGAGAGAGGCCGGCGCGGCGGCGTTGGCGTCGCGGGACACCGGCCCGCCGCACGCGACGGGGCGGCGGGCCGATCGCTCCGGTAGGGGTGACCTACTTCCCCTACCGGGTGTGTCACCGCTTGCGGAATCGGCGTCCCGAGAGCAAGCCTCCAACTCTCGGGCGCCCGCGTTCGATTTGAATCCAGATGGCGTCGGTCACCTCGAAGGTGGCCTCGATAATGGACAGCGCCTCGGTGATCGTGCCGGCGGGGTTGAGGGTGGTCTGACCGGCGGTGAGCTCACGGTGCACCGTGGCCAGCCGGGGCTCCAGCTCGGCCAGGGCAACGGCCTGCACGGTCCGGATGTCGGGCGCGAACCCGCGCAGTAGGCGCCGCCAGCGCGTGGTCAGGGCCTGGTCCACCGGGCGGGCCGTGATCGGTCCAGTGAGACCCAGTCCGGTCGGGGGCGCGGTCACCCCTGCATCGGAGGCAGCCTCTTGCAAGGCGGTGAGTGGGTGGCGGATAGTCACCGGCTCGTCGGGCCACGCGACATCGGCCCAGTTCCCGGCGTTGTCCTGGACGAGTGCTGTGACCACCCCGCGGGCGTCGGGGTGCTTTGACAGGTAGACGGTGCTACCGAGGCTGATGGGCATGGCGTCCTCTCGCACATGTTCTTTGTTGACGTTGCTAAGTTTACACGTTCATTCACCTCTAGGCATGCGGTAGCCTCANGGCGACGGGTTGCTTGAGGGGTGAAAAAAAGTTCACTATTGGCAATGTCAACAAAGAATCCGAGGGGAGNGCACGATGCCCGACACGACCACCCTGGAAGAGCTGACCCCCCGACAGCACACAGCCGCCCTGAAGATCGNGGCCGACGCTGTGCGCGAGACGCCGACGGCGCCCACCCGCTTCCACGCCACGACCGTGACCAGCCTGGTGCACCGCGGCCTGGCGGAGTACAGCCGCACCGGGCAGGTCCTGCCGACCCAGCAGTTGCTGGACCTGATCGCAGCCAGTTTCGCGCAGCGGCTCACCGTTGCTCGCCTGGCCCCAGCCCGCCGAGCCGCGGACAACGCGCNCACGCCGGTGAGCGTGGGGGTCGTCGCCGCTCCTGGCGCGCTGGAGGTCCTCCACGCCGAGGCAGCTATCTGGCAGCAGGTCCACGGCCGCGAGGTGTTCGGACCGTACGTGACCGTCCTTCCGGCCACCTGGTACATGCAGGCCAAGGACTAGCCGCCGCCGTCGGGGTGCCCAACGCACAGGTGGGCACCCCGACGGCCACGCTGGGGCACCCGGGGGTCTACCGGGCCGGGCCCCTCTGGCCGTTCGGGGCCTCAGAGTCGACGTGGTCGACGACCAGGTCGGCAAGCTGGCGCACGACCTCATCGAACGCGCCGTCCTCCAACCCGAGCGTGACGTCGATCTTGTCGGACCAGCGGGCCGGGAACCGGTGGCTGAGCATCCACGCGCCGGCGCGCCAATCTCCGGCCGCCGCGGCGGTCTGAATCTGGCCGGCCCATCGCACCTCGGCGGTGGCCTCCGCTCGCGCGGTGTCCTGGGCCAAGGTGGCCCACTTCGTCGCGCGTCCGGCAGCCAGGTCCTCCCGGCCGCGCTGCAGCCACCGGCGCAGGGTGGCATCCCCGACACCGGCCAACGCGGCAGCGGTGGCGTGGAACAGCCCCGCCCGCAGCGCGTCGCAGATCGTTTTCTGNCGGTCGGGGGTGAGGGTGTCCCGTCGCGCCATCGCGTCCCTGTCTGTGCTCGGAGGCCCGTCACCCCATCATGCGGGCAGCCGGCGGCTGCGCGGGGGTGTAACAGCGGGTGCTGNCACCTCTACCGTTTGCCTTACCCCTTGTTTTGAGTAGGGTAACCATTGTCAACAGAGAACGGAGAGGAGATCGAATGTCTGTGCATCCCGCGCATGACCTGGCCTTGCGTGACTTCCTGGTCCTGGTGTCGCACCAGACCGTTGTCTTCCACCCCTGGGCGGAGGAGGGGGTCACCGCCGGCCGGTGGGAAGTGGATCGGCGGCGGGTCGACCCCGGCCTGCCGCGGAGGGCACACCGCACCGGGTTGGTGTGGGCACCGCCCGGCGCTAGGCCGCTGGATCCGCGGCGGGTGACGCTCACNCCCACCGGCCTGGCGGTACTCCACAGCGCGCTGTCGATGGCCGCGTGATGGCCACCATCACCATCACCCACACCCGGGAAGAAGGCACCCTGGTGGACGGCTCGGTGAAGGGGGACGGCACCTACGAAATCCTGGTGGCGAACGGGTTCCGCTGGTTCCGCTCCTTGGACTGCTGCAGCATCGTCTACTCCCGCGGTCGAGCCGCGAAGACGCACATCATCCAGCCAGCGGCGCAGGCGCTGCGTGCCGCCGGGCACACCGTCATCATCACGATCGACGAGACGCCGCCGGACTTCGCCACCGCCGAGCGGGGACGGCTCCTCGATGCCGAGGACCGCGCCCAGCGGTACGCCGGGTACGCGCGGTCCGCCACCAGTCGTGCCGACAGCCGGGAGGCCGCCGCGGACCGGGTCCTGGGGGGCATCTCACCCGGCCAGCCCATGCTGGTTGACCACTACAGCTACGCGGCGGACAAGCGGCGCCGCGAACAAGCGTGGTCTAACCAGGACAAGGCCGCGGAAGAACGGGACACGGCCCAGTACTGGCAGGCCCGGCAGCGGGCAGCGGAACAGTGGCCGACGAGCCGCACCAACCTGGACGCGATGCTGCGACGGGTCCAGCGGATCGAGGCCGACATGCACCGGACCCGTCGGCGGCTGGCGGAGAACGAGATCAGGAGGGCTTTCGGTCCCATCCGCCAGACCCTTGCCTGGTGGGTGGCAGCCCGCCACGGGGACCTTGAGCAGTGGGCCGGGGAGCTGGACTACCTGCGGGAGCAGATCGCCCTCAAGGAACAGGCAGGGGAGAAGGCCTGGGGGCCGGGGGACTTCAAGGTCGGCGACCTGGTGGTCTACCGAGGTGAAGCCCTGCCCGTGCGCAGGGTGAACCAAAAGACGCTGACCGTCACTCGCTCCCTCGCCAATCGGGAGACCACGGGAACCATCCCCTACGACGGTGGCATCACCGGACGCCGTCCCGCCCCCACAGCCGACGACGACACGAACGAGGCATCATGACCGACCAGATCGCCGACGGCGCGCAGGGGATACGGCAGCGGCTCGAAAACGCACGCCAGTACGGCGCGATCGCCCTGGACTACCTGGCCTCCCTGGAGACACAGGGGGAGCAGGAAGCGGAGTTCCTGAGCCTCGAGCTGCACGCGGCGATCTCCAAGATGATCCTGGGGGCCGGCGACGCGCGGCGGATCCTGCTCGGTGTGCCGCAGGACCGTCCACTGACGGACCCGCCGCGGCCTCGGGTGGTTGATCCGCGTGACGTGGAGCGGCTCACCCCCCTGGCCTGCGCCGCGCTGGCAGCCACCGACGGTTCGATGCGCGACGCAGCGCAGGCAGCCGTGGCGGCGGTGCTGGGGGAGTACGGGAGGCTGCTGGAGCAGCGGTCCGCGGCCGACGTGCTGTTCGGCGACGCGGACCTTGATCGTGCCGTCGAGGCCGCGCGTGCCAGCCATGCCGCGACTGCCGACGACCAGGACGATCACCAGCGGGAACGGGCAGCGATCCAGGCGGCCATCGAGTCCCTGCTCGGGCAGCTGCGGGCCGCAGGGATGGTGATGCCCGCCCGCGCCAAGCCCACCTATGTGGTGATTTGCGACGGGGGTCCGGACGTGGGCTGGCTGGCCCTGCCGGCGGCCAGCCATGTGGAGGCGCTGCAACTTGGCCGTGACAGCACCCTGTCGGTCGTNATGGTTGCGGTGGTGACCGCTCGCGGACCGCAGTCACCCTTCATGCGCCGAGCCTTCCCCCTGTCCCCGGAATCGGAGGGCCAGTTCGGCACGGCCGCGATCGCATCCGCCATCCGGTATGCCGTCGCCGGGCGCGGCATTGCGCTCGACGAGGAGACCGGGAAGGCGGCCGCNGTGGCCGCCGCGTACGTCACGGTGCCCGCCCTGCTGGCCGAGTGCCTGCGGCGCGGACCGGCGCCCGAGACACCGGAGAACGACCAATGACTGGCGGCGCACCCGACACCCCTCTCACGCATGACGAGCTTCGTGCTCTGATCGGCCACGCCGTGATGTATCAGGGCAGCCTGCAAGACGAGCACGGTGTGTGGATGCTGGACGGCCGCTGCGTGTGCAGGCGGTGCGTTCACCGCCTGGGCAAGGATTCTCGCTGGGGCCTCAGGGATATGTTCGGCGGTCTGCGCTGCGTCCGGGCTCAGTCGCTTGCCCGGGTACCGGAAGGGCAGCCGATCAGGATCGAAGTGCGCGCGCTGGTCTCTGCACGACTGGCACGGCAGGAGCGGGAACGCCGGTTGCCGCCCCCCAACCTCAAGAACCTCGGGCCGCCCCCAACCCCAGGTAGCACCGGTTCTCCGGGACGGTGATGAACGAGGTGGGCCCGCCAACGACATCAGCGGGCCCACCGTCATGCCTAGCCACCGAGGGCCGTCCCGCAGGGCTGTGACCTGCGTGGATGGCAGGACGGGGGCCTGCCATCCACGCAGAAGTTCTAGGCCGGGACCAGCAGAAACCGCACTCCGGCGGCTTCCATCCCACGGATCTCCTGGAGGGCCCGTTCCACCAGCCGCGTCTCGGAGGCGGTAGGAGTGCAGGGGTCTTCCAGCTTCGTGCGCAGCGTCCAGAATGCCATCAATGGCATCCGGATCCGGGCCGGGAGAGCGGCCAGGTGCGGCAGGCAGAACAGGGCGGTGTAGGACGGCCCGTTCACGCCCTCGACGTGCACGCCNCTGGAGCAGGCCGGTACCCGGCATACCGCATTCTCCATAGATCAACGGTACCACCGGCCTNCAGGGTCACGATGTCGGATNCCCTTTGAGGAGGCCTCGAACCTCGCTTTCCCGATAGCGTCGGTGCCCGCCTAGAGTGCGGATCGAGGTCAGCTTCCCAGCCTTCGCCCAGCGCGTCACGGTCTTCGGGTCCACCCGGAACATCGTGGCCACCTCTGCCGGGGTGAGCAGAGGCTCGGACTCCTGCGCCGCCTTGCTCCCGCCCATCNCCATATGCCCGGCCCTCCTCCGTGTACGGACTTACCTATCGGTCACCGTACACGGAGATAGGGGGTACATACAGCTATAAGCCCAGGTCAGGTGCGGTCAGGCATGCCTGACAATGGTGCTGTTGGACGATGTGATCGCGCGCCGGTCGAGGTGGCGTGTGGGCTGCTCGAACAGCACGGTAAATAGGGTGAGCCACCCGGCTCGGGGGGTNCCGGGTGGCTCACGTCTACTATACACCGGTAATGCGTGATTTCCACGGTGTGGTCCAGGTCTTATCCCGTGCTCATCAGGCCGGGGCTACGCACATCAGCTTGGTTCGTACACCTTGTCCTTGGCACACCGATCGCACAGCGCATCTCCGTAGCAGTTCTTCCACATGGTCATGTCGGACCGGGAGCGACAACAGGAGTGGCAGTAGTTGCCGATGGTCTCGCTGGCTTCGTACTCGAGCGAGCCGATCACTTGGGTGACCAGGAGCAGAGGGTTTGCCGCGAAAGCCTGCCCGGCAGGAGTGATCGTCCAACCCGGGTACTGGAAGACCAGGAGCCCCGCCTCGTCGAGCAGNTCGACCGCCCCGTTGCGCAGACGGTCCCGCAGCCCGGACTCGGCGATCCGGTGCGACTCACCCGGGCGCGCGGCGTACCAGCGGAGCAGCTCAAGCTCGGTCGGGTGCGCCCGGTAGGGGCCGGTCATGCCCGTCGCCGCCGGCCATCTCCGGCAGTCGGCGGGAGGCTGATCGACGCCTGCGGGGAGGCAAGGTGTTCCGCTGCAGCCGCTTTGAGCTCGGCCAGGAGGGCACCCGCGGGAGTGAGCCGGTAGCGGCGCCGGCCGTGGGACGGGCTCACCTCGATCTGCACGGCGCCGAGGTCGGCGGCGGTCTGCACCTCAGCCGCCACCGGTCCTCGCTGCCGTCCGGTCCTGGGGGTCAGTTGATCCAGCGTCCACCAGCCGTCCGTGGTGCAGTCGGCGACCCGCTGGAGCCGGACCAGCGGGACGGCCAGCCACTCGGGGAACATCACGATGTCCTGGAGTGCAGCAGGAGGCTCACGGGCGGCGGTGAGGTCCGCATCCCGGGCTCGGCGAACGGAAAGACCGCGCGCCGTGGTTCATCGATGATTTCCACGCATCCGCTCAGCAGGACGGGTCCGGCCGCCTTCCACAGACAACCTCCGGCCTGGAACAAGCGGACTTGCTCAGACGGCGGCAGTGCGTTGCCGATGCATTCGGCGGCGGCCCGTGCTGCCCCGTCCCTGCGGCCGAATTTCTGCCACATGCGGCCGGTGGAAACGCGTCCGCAGCCGGCGCAGATGTACCGCCAGTCCATCGGGTCGCGGCCGAACAGAGCACGGCCCGTATTCCGCCAGACCTTTCCTGTCAGCTTCTGCATTGCTCCCTGCTTTTCGTGCAGTCATGTGGGGGGCCTGCCATCTCCCGGGTGTGATGCCGATCAGCTCTTGCTGATGGGCCGGGAGATGGCAGGCGGTCAACGGACGGTCAGGAGCTGCCCGGGACTGTCAGGGAGCTGGTGGCGTGCAGCACCCCCCATTCCTGGAACATGCTCATCACCGTGACCTCGGCTCGGTTGAGGCTCATGGCCAGCAGGGACAGGTCGCTGCCGCGCAGGCTGAGGACCCGGCCGGCGTAGTCCCCGCGCCATTGCTGGACGGTCTGCACNCATCGCTTCAACAGGACCTGGTCGGGACTCTCGCCCTCCAGGGAGTTGACGGCAGGGAGATCCAGCACCAGGTGCCCGNCCCGCTCGACGCGAGGACGCCCCTCGTCGGACAGCAGCGCGCGGACGGGCACGTCGTAGAAGCCGGCCAGTTCGGCCAGCACCGCCATGCTGATGTTCCGGTCGCCGCGTTCGTAGCTGCCGACCGCGGCGGTGCGCCACCGCCCGTTCGAGNGCACCTCGACTGCCTGCAAGGATTGGCCTGCCTGCTGCCGTACTCGACGCAGGCGCTGCCCGACCTGAACCGCGTAGGTTGCGGTGTTCTCCACCAGACCTCCCACCGTGTAGCTACCCCATTACCTGCCTTACCTACCCTAGGGGGTAATGAATCAGGCGTAAAGGGGTAGATGTGGTTGATTGCAGGCGGGGGGTAGCTGCTCGGCGTAGGCGCGAATGCGGCCCAGGTCGTAGCCGAATTCCTCGTACACCGGCGCTACCAGCAGCTGCATGAGGTACCTCGGAGTACGGCCTGTCCACCGCCGCCCTGTGGTGGCTAGCTGGGCACGCTGCCGGCCGGCCAAGAGCCGCCCGTACAGATCCGGCCCCAATGCCGCCGTGATCTGCTCCACGCGTCTCGCGGATCCGGACGGTACTGGGGGGCAGTGCGGTGGAGGGGTGGGACGGGGACGCGGCCGGCGGGCACGGGGCGGGGGCAGGTCGGCCAGGATCGCCCGCAGCAGCCCGACCGGGCTGGTTACCGGGGCCCCCTGCGCTACCCGTGTCGTGCGATCGGCCACCAGGCGAGCGAGCTCGCCGGGGGTGTAGCCGTCGCCGAGCAGCCCGACGACCAGGGGCCGGGCGGCCAGTGCCGTGCGCGCGCCGCCGCGCACCAGGCCCGCGAGCTGATCCACCAGACCCGCGACGTCTGTCGAAGGCGGGGTGGCCCCTCCACCTCCGACTACCCCTACCGGTAGACCAGGAAGCTGCGGCTGTTCGCCGGGGAAGGGGTGAGGGTTTCTGGGGGGCATAGAAAGGTGCACCGGCAGATCACCCGACGCCGGTGTCGGGTGATCAGCCGTTTTACCGGACATCGGTGCCGTCTGGTCGGGCGCGGGCCGGTCGATCGGCGGTGCCGGCCGATCGGCCGGGCAGACCGCGCGAGGCCGGCGCGGGGGGNTCGCCGGCGACGGGGCCGCGTCCGGCTCTGGGGGCATGGTCGCTTCCCACTCGGCATACGGCGAAGGGCGCCGGCGAGGGGCGTGGGGGCGGGTGCAGCGGATCAGGCCCGCGCTCTCGGCCTCCCGCAGATAGCGGCCCACCTGCCGTGCCTCCAGATGACAGTCGCGGGCCAGCTGGTCGTTTCCCGGGTCCGCGCCGTGGCCGGCCGTGAAGGAGCGCCACCGCATGTACCAGGCCAGACGCAGTACGACCGCGATACCAGTGGCCGTGGACATACTGGCGCACACGGCGGATTCCCAGCGTGGTCGGCTATGCCACGGCCCGCGAGCGGAGTTCAACCCTGGATCGTGATTGCCGTCTCGCCCCACGATGGCCGTGGGGCAGCTTTGTATGCTAATGTTGACCTGCCTTCTTTCTCGGCCTAGGCCGAGTCGCTTCCCGGTGTATGAAGGCATCGCGCGTCCAGCTCCACACTGGTGCGTGCCGCGTTACCCGGGCCCGGTTGCCTCAAGGTGTTCCACCACCTCGACGCAACCGGGCCCTAATCGTCTTTCGACATTCACACGTCCTTCGCGTTGTCCCAGGAATGAGCCAGCAGACTCAACCTTTCGGCGTCGATGGGATGGGCTCCCACCCAGTCGTGGTGGGCTCGACACAGCAGCNCGATGTTGCGTTCGTCGGTGATTGATCCGCCACGTGCGCGGGTTAGCCTCTNGTGGCCGTCCACGGCCCGTCCCCCGCACATGACGTGAGGGACCAGGTGCATGGCCTGGCACCACGGCATCTCACCGGCCATCTCGGCCAGCACCTGGCGCCGCTGTCGGTTCTGCGCCGAGCGCCGCGCCGAGACCGGCCGCAGCGGGGCGCGGCGCGCGGCGCCGGCCCGGCCCGATGGTTGGCCGGCACGCAGCGGGGCGCGCCGTCGAGGCGGCGTGCCCCGCTTCACCGCCCGCTCCCACGGGGCAGGTCGAACGGGGGATCGGACCACTCATAGTCCGGCGGGCGCTCCAACCCCAGCGGTAGGCGAGCCGGCAGCGCCGCCCGGATCACCACCGCCCACTCATGCGCAGCGGACGCCCGCTGCGCATCCACTGCCTCCCAGCGCGCGTTGTGGGCGGCAACCCGAGCGGCCACGCGACGTGCCCGAGCGCGGGACGGCGGCACCTCAATGATCTCCCCGGTGGCAAGGTTCACCTGGGTGGAGGCGCCGTCCGGGACCGTCGCAGGGTTGAACACCCGCCGGCCCGGAAGCCGACGCCTGCGCGCGTACGGGCCGGGCGGTTCCAGCTCCGCCGGAAGTTCTCGCATCTACCCCTCCCCATGGTCTCGCGTGATGTCAGGTGCCCCGAGGCGGGCCGCGGGGGGCCGGACCCGTCCGCCGTAGCCCCCGCCCCTGGGGGTGGCGGTGCCCGCCTCGGGGCGTCCGGGCAGCCGGCCCTCTTCCGGCCGCCCGGAGCCCAGCGGCTACCCCGTCGGGGTGGCTGTCACCGTGTCCTCGTGTACGGCTCCCGCGGCTCGCGCGCCGCTGCCGGGCCAGAGCCAGCCGCCGGTCGGAAGCGGTGCCCCCTGGCGGCCCAAGGCCCGATGCCGCTGGTGGGCGATCAGTATCTGGGTCCACAACTGGCGTCGGCCGCCCCACCAGCCCAGCGCGAACACCGCGACCGCCGCCGGAATCCCGACCGTGAGCGCAGCAGCCAGCTCAGACATCAGCTATCGCTCTCTCCNCCAGCAGCAGGGTGATCTCCTCGTCGGACAGGCCGATCGCCTGCAGCCCGGGGATCACCTTGTCGTCCGAAACGGGGAGGGCCAGCAGCTCCACGACGATCCGCGGCCGGTCGACCCGCATCGCGGTCAGCGACGTGGCCACCTGGATCGGTGCACATCGCTGGGCCGGGGTCAGCCCACCGGCCACTCCGAACCGGCTGTAGTAAGACCTCCCACGCTCAAAGACCAGAGTGGACAGCAGACAATCTCGCGTGACGGGGCAGTCAGCGCAGATCGNCTGCGCGACTTTCATCTGCCGGGCGCTGTCGCCGTAGAACTGATCCGCCGCCTTCTTCGCGCACGCGGCCTGCATCCGCCAACCGGCGCGCTCCGCCACGACCGGAGGTATCCGGTGGACGGCGGTACCGGCCCCACCCGCGCTCACGTGNCACCCTCCTCGAACAAGGTGTCGCTGTTCANGGGCTTCGCCGCCCGCTGCGCTGACCCACCGGGGGATTCGGCTTCACGGCAGTCGGCCCCGTGGCGCGTGTAGCGAGGGCCGGACACGTCTGGGCCGGGGTTGACTATGGCGACGATCCGCTGGTCAGTGGTTCGGACCAGCGCCACGTTCCCGGCCTGGCTCGGCTTCCAGTTCAGCGGCATTCGTTTACCCGCGGCGGTGGTCACCCACCGTAGACGAGCCTGACAGCGTCGGNACCGGCGCTGACTCCGCTGNGATCTCTCGCCCTGGCCGCTCATGATCTACCGCCTGGGCGCGGTGATCCGTGTGCGGTCGGNATGGCCATCCGCCCTACCGCGGTGGCCAGCAGGTCGACGAGCGGTGGACGTTCTCCGCAGCGGACCGCGGAGTCCGCGCGGACGGGCACGGTCGCCGACCCCTGCTGTGGGGAGGGTGGTGCCGTCTGCTGCTGGCTTTCGACTCCCGCCGCGAAGCTGAGGGCTATCAGCCCGGTCACCCCGATCAGGATCAGCAGGGTCGGGCGGCGACGCTGGCCTTGGGCGGGCCGCTGGCGATGGCGGTGCCGGGGGCGGCTCACCAGGCCACCGTCCANCCGGGCGGCAGGTCGACGGGCGGCGCGGGTTTCTGCCCGCCTCGGACGATGTCATCGGGCCCGGTGACGGCGATCGGCCAGGTCCGCGCGGCCGTCGCGAGCACGACCACCGGGGTGCCGTCCTCGAAGACGGCGATACGACACGCCCCGATCAGCCTCGTGGTTGAACGCGACACGGGGGTCCGCGGCGTGATGCGTCTGATCGTCCGCCAGGTGCGGGTCGTGGGATCCCACAGACGGTCGTCGGGCTCCAGGGCGGCGCCCGCGACGAAGGTGATGCTGCCGGCCGTGCCGGTCATCGTCCTGCCGGATTTCTTGCTACGGTCATGACATCTCCCGAGGGTGCGTTGCCGCGCACCCGGTTGAGCTGGTCTGCTGGTTCTGGCCGGCCGGTGTTTACCGGCCGGCCAGTTTTGCTCTGCCGAAACCTACCCCTTTAGCTACCCCTACCGGTACCCCTTGCCCCTCTACGGTCGAACTACCGCAGGGGTAGAGGTCTAGGGTCGTCGGTGCGCTACCGGCGAGCAGGGGCGAACGTGCGTAGCCGGTCGGCTGCCAGTTCCTGGAGGGGAACGGGTGGCCCACCCCCGGCGGGAGTGACCAGGCTGTTCATCCACCCGGCACGCCGGGCATGGTCCACCGCGAGCCGGGCCTGCCCCCACCCTCGGGCGGCACAGATCGCCTCGGCGCACTCCTGCGCCGAGGCCCACCGCCGGCCGGTCGCCCCGGCCGGGCCAGCCACCACCGCCCGCCGCTGCCGTGCCGCCGCCTCGACTCCAGGGGGCAAAGGCCGGTCCTCGGCCAGTTCCAAGCGGGGGACCGCGATAACCGCAGCCTCTTCCTGGCCCAGCTCCACCGTCGTCAGCTCCACGGCCAGCACGGCCGGGGTGTGCCCTCCTTGCACGGCCGTGTGGCGGATGCGCCACNCCACCGTGGCCAGATGCCGGGCCCCGTACCGGCCGGTGCAGGTCAGCATCCATGAGCCAGGTAGACCCTCCACCAGCACCGTCACCCGGCTGTAGAGGGCACAGGCCGTTGGGCGGGGCTGGTGGGCGCCAACCTGGCGGACCGCCTCGTCGTCCGGGCAGGCACAGGTCGACCCCGAGCTCTGGGTCACCCCATCGCAGGACCGCACGGGATGCCCGCGTCGCCACAGCTGCCAGATCTGGGTGATGGCTTCCCCCGGGGGTAGCACGACCGGGACCCAGCGCGCCGCGGTGTCCACCCGCCACCGGGGGCGGCGCGCACCGAGCGGGNTCCATCGCTCGAGCGACGCCCCGGGCCGCAGTCCCAACGTGGCGGCCACCGTCTGCGCGATCTGGCGTGACTGCGTCGAGAACCGCAGCGTCTCCAGCGGGACCGCCCGCGCATGCCCGTCCTCGGGGATCATCGCTTCCCCGACGTGGATGGCGCCGGCCCGGCGGTATGCCTGTTGCAGACGGAAGGTCTCAGTGATGTCCCTGGTCACGCTGCGGCCTCCGCGGCCGGGGCGTTCCACCGTTCCCGCNCGGCCACGCTCATGTGCTGCTCCAACTTCTCCAAGGTGACCTTCCCGATCCCGGTGATGTCGGAGGCCTCCAGCCAGTGCCGCCCCTTCATCGCGAGCTCCGTCACCGTCGCCACCCCTTCGGTGAGCAGGGCGGCGACCACCGCCTTCCGAATACGGGGGATCTCCGTCAGGTAGATGTGTCCCTCGGGGTGGAGCCGCCCTCCGATGGCCTTCGCGGTGTGCTGGCGGTCCCACCGGTACGACTGCATCCGGCGGGCGAACTCCGTCAGGTGCGCGGGGTCGCGNGGGACCAGCCGCATGTCGTAGCTGCGGTCTCCCCGCAGGTGGAGCAGCGCCAGCGTGTCGACCTGNGGCATGGGGATCTTGCTGCCAAGGTGGTCCAGCCAGATTTCCCGCGCCGACTCGTAGACCGTCAGCTGCACGGCGTGATCGGGCCACAGACTGTTTCCGGTCTTGATGTCGACCAGGATCAGCCCGTAGACCGGATGCCAGATCATCAGGTCCGCGGTCCCGGCCCACCCGGCCTCCGGGTCCGCAACCACCGCTTCGGCGAAGACGGNCACCGGTGCCCACTCGGCCCAGAAGGCGTTGAAGGCATCCACGTAGCCGGCGGCGTTCTCCTCGACGTCTACGCGGCCCCGCTCCAGGACNATGGCCTGGGCGGCACGGTGCACGGCCTTTCCCCGCTCGGCCGCTGCGTCGCGCTGCCGATCGGGCTCGGCAGCCAACATGGCCACCACACGGTCACGGGCCTGCTCGTCGACCGTGGCACGCTGNCGTTCCCCGGCGGCGATCACTGCGGCAAGCACTGTCACCGCGCGGTCGATCGCCTGCACTCGCCGGCGAGCCGGCAACTGCTGGATCAGCACATAGTCGGCCAGGAACTGCATGTAGGCGGCGGGCACGGCCCGGCCAGCGGGGTGGAGCATGTCCTCGATCTGCTCGGCGTGGTCGGTCGCNCAGCGGGCCACGGTGGAGGCGATCCACCGCTTCACCGCGAAGCCGGCTCCGATCACCCCCAGTACCTCGGTGACGGCCAGATAGGTCCGGCCGGTGGCCGGGTCGGTGTAGGTGCNGTTCACCCTCTCCACGGGGTGGCCGAAGACCAAGGGTGGCGGCGGTTCGGCTGTCACCGTTCGCGTACCGGAGTTGTCCGTGTTACTGTCCATCTATCACCCCTTGTTGTTCTGTGGGGTTGGTGCCATGCCGGGCACCAACCCCACCCCTAAAGACCGGTAGACCTCTGCCGATCAAGCAGCCCGTGACTGATCAAGGCTGTCCGGTGCTCCTCGGTCAGCCGCCGGGTGCCGGCCTCCAGATGGCCGTAGTGCTGCTGGGTCACCCCCAGCAGTTCGGCCACCCCCGCCTGGGAGTAGCCCAGCGCCGCACGCCTGGTGCTCAGCGTTTCGCTGTTGTTTGCCTCTGCGTACGGACCCGGCTGCGTGGACATGCGCGGCCGGCCGGGCCGGCCCNCTGATCGCTGCCCCTCCACAGTGCGCTGCATCTACCTTCACCCCTACCCCTTTCGACTAGGGGTAGGTTACACCGTTTATTGGGGTAGGGGGTAGTTGGGTAACTAGCCGCCTGGTGACCCGCCAGGCAACCCCCGCGCATGTAGCCAGGCAGATCCACAACCCTCGGCCACCTGGCGGAGTTACACGGTTTATTCCGGTAGCCTGCCGCTATGAAGGACGAGGTCACCGGTGGTAAGGACGGTCAGGGGCAGNCGCTGTGCGAGTGGTCCCGCTATATGCAGAAGGTCCGAGATGAGCGGTACGACGGCAACGCCTCGGCGATGTCGCGCGCGCTGAAGGAGCGTCTTCCCGGCCATCCAGTCGGTCAGCAGCGGATTTCCGCATGGATCAAGGGCGNGCAGATGCCGGGCCTCGGGCGGCGGCAGGAGATCGTTGCCGCACTGGGTGACCGCTGGGACGATCGCCTGGCCGACGGAATCGGTCCGAGTCGCCCTCGGGGTAGGCAGNCAGTGGCGGCGCCACCCCCTGTCACGTCTCCTACCGTTCCCGACGAGGTACCCGCAGTTAACTTGGACGTTGGGGGAGAGTTGCCGATGGTAACGAGACGGCCAGGGTTTTCCCCTACGGATTCGCGCCCCCGACACTCCGGTCCCACGAGATTCGTGCAGATCGACGGGCCGGACGGAATCAAGGTCCTGGTGCCGGATGGCCTGGTCAGCGCGGACCCGGAGCGTCTCGGCGAGCTCATCCAGGCGGCTGTGACAGCCGTCCTAGCGACAGTCACCGTCAAGTAACAACGTGTAACAACATCCGGGCACTGAACAACCATCCGCATTACAGGATCAATGCTTGGCAGCTAGAAACGTGGTCATCCACAACGTTGGGGGGACCACATGGTCTACGTAACGTCGTCTCCGAAGCTGCCGGCACCCGGAGTCGCCGCGGTCAGCCCGGCCGNCCAGCGCGTGGTGATCCTCCGCGAGGGGGAAGTCGTCACACCAGCGTTCGCCGCGTACCTGGAGGATCTGCTGCGCTCCACCTGCACAGCCGGCCTGCCCAGCCAACCTGGGCGCCCACCAGCCCACCGACTACGCCTGCCCATGAGATGCCTGGGCAGGCCCTTGGTGGTGATACTGCTCGCCGTCATCACCGCGGCCCACCTGGCACTGACGGCCACAAACCCGGCACGGCTGCTCCCGGACGCCGCGGACGGCCTCTACCGCTCCGGTGCGCGCGCCGCGGTCACCCTCACTGCGCCGCCCACGACGTAAGCGAGAGGCGGCAGTCTCGCTCACCCCCTCCCGCGGGAGCGGAGGTGAGCGGACCGCCACCCCATGGCCGGCGTCAGGCGGCCTCAGCCGCCTTCCGCCGGATCCACGCCGCGAACGACTCCGGGGTGCACGCGAGGCGCCTGCCATCGATCTTGACCATCGGCGGCGGCTCCGCGCTGGTCAGCCCCTGCCTCCACCGGTGAAGCCACTGATGCATCGCGTCGGGACTCTTCCCCAATTGCGCCCCAACGTCCTCGATGTACAGCACCGCCCGAGGCGGTACCGTTTGAGGGGTAGAGACCCCTACCTCACCTTGCATGCCCTCGACCTGCCCATCTACCTACCCCATGGCATCCCACGGGGGTAGATACTCCCAGGGGAGGGCGGTAATGGGGTAGGGGGTCGGAATCCAGGACCCCAAGGACAGACCATGCCTCCGAACCTCAGACCCCTCCCACGGCTCGCGCACGCCGCCGACACCGTCTNCCGGCGGCACCGCCGCCGCTTCGCGCGACGGCGGGCCCTCTTCCCGAGCTGGCCTCAAGGGCAGACTCCACAGCCCGACGCGCAGGGCCCTGCCGCGGTCACTGCATCCCTGCCCCGAGGCGATCGATGAGCATCGAAGACCGCTGGTTCAACAAAGTTGTGGATCCGATGACAGGAAAGATCACACGAGAGAAGGCGGCACGGCACAATGTGGGACGACGTTGGCGTGTCCACTACACCGACCCCGAGGGAAAAGGTCGAAGCAAAAGCTTCCACAAGCGAGGACCAGCCGAGGATTTCGACCGGAAAGTAAATATCGACGTCACTGAAGGGCGATGGATAGACCCTGTCGGCCCGAAAACCCCTTTCGAGGTTGCGGCGGACGAGTGGATACGCAATCGATCGGATCTATCGCATAACGCTTTCATCACCTATGAAACCCGACTGAAAATGTCGATCCTCCCCCGTTGGGGGAAAGTGTCNATCGGTACGATCTCGCCAATAGCGATCAGAGAGTGGCTGACAGAGCTCGGGAATGAATACAGCCCCAAAACCATATCCCTCACGTTCATGATATTCCAGTCGGTAATGATCCAGGCCGTGCTCGACAAGAGGATTCCGGCATCCCCGTGCACTGCGATCAAGAGCCCGGNGATCCGACTTGTACCGGTCATGCCGCTCCCATTGATCGCTGCACATGCGCTGATTGNCGCTGCTCCGGATCACCTGCGGCTTGTCCCTGCACTCGCGGCCTTCGCCGGAGTACGGCAAGGCGAGGCGCTCGGGCTCACAGAGGACCGCGTCAACGTACTCCATCAGGTCTTCACTATCGACCGTCAAAGAGCGGGCCGACCCGGGCTTGGGCAATGTCTTGCCCCCACAAAAAATCCCTCGTCCGACCGGGTGCAGCCAATACCGGATCGACTGGCGAGCGCGTTCACCTTCCACCTGGAGCGGCTCCCCCCAAGGCCGATCCGTGTGACGGTGTTTCGGGAGCGTGGGCGCAGCGCGAAGGGTGAAACCCACACCGTCCGGCCAATTTTCCGGACGTCGAACGATACCCTGCTGAGCGGAGCCAACTTCGGCCAGCAGTGGACAGGAGTCTGGCAGCAGGNTGTCGCTGATCTACGCGCTCTGGGTACAGATGCGGGCGCAATCGCCGCCGACGCCCTGGAGGTCGATCATAGTCTCCATGATCTCCGNCATCTGTACGCTTCGACGCTTATCGCCGGCGGAGCTGATGTGAAAGACACGCAAAGAGCTATGGGGCATGCATCGGCGTCCACCACCCTGGATGTCTATGGCCACCTGTGGCCAGGGTCGGAGGATCGGATCAGAGGGGTCGTTGACGCTATGTGGTCACGGGAGGTCGACGCCGGGGACCTCATCAATTTGGCCGATCGACGCAGCTACTCGGCTGCGACGTGATCTCGCCCGGCGAGCGCCCCGCGGGTACGAAGGTGGCCTCGCACCTCGTGTGCAGGGACCGTGGATCGCGGCCCGCAGTCCACGGCAACACGCGGGCCTGCGGCTCCCGCAGACCCAGGTAGCTTCCTCTACCAGGGCGTTTGCGGGATGCATCCGTCCGATCNCGCACCTCCTACCCTGTCGTTCCACCCCTCGGGGGTAGGTGATCTTTTGTGTGGCCCCGCTCCTCTGTTCGCCGTCAACATAGTTATCTGTTATAACTAGGTGGTGGATGAGAGTGCTGAGCGCTTCGGTGTCCTGACGGACGCGGCCTTCGAGCGGTCGCGCAGGCGGATCGGGGTTCNGCAGCCCCTGCCGAACCCGCCGCACAACTACGAGGTGACCTGGGACGCCTCCCGGCACTTCGCCTACGGCTACGGCGACGACAACCCGTTGTACTGCGATCCGGACTACGGCAAGGGCACCCGCTGGGGGACGCTCATCGCGCCGCCGACCTTCCTGTACACGATGGGTGAGGACGCGGCGCCCAGGCCGGATCCGGAGACGAAGGCGCTGCTCAGGGGCGACCCGTTCGCGGGGCTGGGGTCCTACCAGGCGGTGATGGAGTTCGAGTGGTGGCGGCCGTTCGCCCTCGGTGACCGGGCGCGCTGCCTGCGTACCCAGGTCGGGGTGGCGGCCAAGCCCAGCTCCTTCGGGGGGCGCACCGCGCACGTCACCCACGACTTCATCTTCGCCAACCAGCACGGGGAGCCCACCTGCCTGCAGCGCGGCACCTGGATCAACGCCGAGCGGCACACGTCGCGGGAGCGGAAGAAGGAGNACGATCTGCCGGAGCCGTACTCGGCGGAGCAGTTGGCGCAGATCGACGCCCTGTACGCGGCGGAGTCGCGGCGGGGTGGGCAGCCGCGGTACTTCGAGGACGTGGTGGTCGGCGAGGAGTTGCCGACGAAGGTCAAGGGNCCGTTGACGACGACGGACGTGGTGGTGTGGCACCTGGGCTGGGGGATGCAGCTCACTCCGCCGGGTGCGTTCCGGCTGGCGTACCGGGTGCGGGCGAAGGCGCCGGGGCTGTATCCGGCGAACGCCCTGAACGTTCCCGACACGGTGCAGCGGTTGCACTGGGAGCCGGCGCGGGCGCAGGAGTTGGGGTTGCCGACGTCCTACGACTACGGCGGCATGCGGGAGACGTGGCTGTGCCATCTGCTGACCGACTGGATCGGCGACGAGGGCTGGCTGTGGAAGCTGTCGGTGCAGCACCGCCGGTTCAACTTCGTGGGGGACACGACGTGGTTGAAGGGGCGGGTGACGGACAAGCGGCAGGTGCCCGGGCGTGACGGGGCCGAGGTCCGCAACGAGGTCGACGTCGAGGTGTGGGCGGAGAACCAGCGGGGGGTGACGACGTCGCCGGCGAAGGCGGTGGTGCTGTTGCCGAGCCGGACGGGTGGCCAGGTCATCCTGCCCGCCCCGCCGGCCGACTCCGCCGAGGGCATCGTCCGCTACGAGATGGACCGCATCGCGGCGGAGGCGGACGCCGGCTCCTGACGCTCCCGGGCACGTGAGACGTCCCCACCGGACGAAGGCAGGTCCTTCACCCGGTGGGGACGTTTGCCGTTTTGGGGTCGAACGCCCTGGTAGGCGGCCCGGCCAGCCCCTCAGGCCCGGCACGACGGATCGCCGCTCGCTTGACCAGATCGGCTACCTAGTTTACAAAGATAGAGGTGTGCCGCACGTCTCACCGATCGTCGACCGGACGCGTCGATCCCCGAGGGGCCGCCCCGTCCCGATCGGATCGCCGCGCGCCCGGCCCGAACCGGACTTCCATCCACCCGGCCCCGGCGTCCCTGCGGCGTGCGGGCCGGCGCGTCAGGCCGCCCGGACCCACTGCACTCGATCACTTCGCGGCCGTGCCGACGGAGGGTGAGGGGAGACATCGCCTGCGATGACCCAACACATAGTCTTCCTGCTACTGGGGCTGGGGAGCGGAGCCGTCTTCGGGGCGCTCGCGCTCGGCCTGGTGGTCACCTATCGCAGTTCGGGCGTGGTCAACTTCGCCACCGGCGCGATCGCCCTCTACACCGCCTACACGTATGCGTTCCTGCGCCGGGGCGAGTTGCTGCTGCCGATCCCCGGCTTACCGAAGACCGTCTCCGTCGGCTCCGACTGGGGGTTGTGGCCCGCCCTGGGCGTCTCGCTGGTCATCGCCGCGTTGCTCGGAGTCCTGCTCTACGTGCTGGTGTTCCGGTGGCTGCGCGCCGCGCCGCCGGTCGCCAAGGCCGTCGCCTCGATCGGGCTGCTCATCGTGTTCCAGGCGCTGCTCGCCCAGCGGGTCGGCACGACGCCCGTGTCGGTGAAGCGGATCCTGCCCAGCGACAACTACACGATCGGCGACCTGCGCATCCAGGGTGACAAGCTGTGGTTCGCNCTGACGATCGTCGTCCTCGCGATCGCCCTCGCCGGCGTGTTCCGCTTCACCCGCTTCGGCCTGGCCACCCGGGCCGCCGCCGAGACGGAGAAGGGCGCGCTGGTCACCGGCCTGTCGCCGGACCGCATCGCGCTGGCCAACTGGGCGATCGGCGCCGTGGTCGCCGGCCTGTCCGGCATCCTGATCTCGCCGATCGTGCCGCTCATCNCGGTCTCCTACACCCTGTTCATCGTGCCGGCGCTCGCCGCCGCGCTGGTGGCCGGCTTCAACTCCCTGGGCCTCGCCGTCGGCGCCGGTCTGCTCATCGGGATGGTGCAGTCCGAGCTGCAGTACCTGCAGTCCCAGCACTCCTGGCTGCCGCAGCAGGGCCTGGGCCAGCTCGTTCCGCTCGTCGTCATCCTGGGGTACCTGGTCCTGCGCGGCCGACCGCTGCCGACGCGTGGCATGCTCATCCGCGCCAACCTCGGCCAGGCCCCCCGGCCGCGGCACCGGCTGCTCAACGTCGTCATCCCGGCCGCGGTCGCGGTCGTGCTGCTGGTCGTCACCTCGGGCTCGATGCGGGCCGCGGTCGTCACCTCGATGCTGCTCGGCATCGTCACGCTGTCCCTGGTGGTCGTCACCGGCTACGCCGGCCAGGTCTCGCTCGCGCAGCTCACCCTCGCCGGGGTCGGCGGCTTCCTCGTCAGCCGGATGTCGACGGACTGGAACATCCCGTTCCCTCTCGCCCCGCTGCTCGCCGCGCTCGGCGCGATGATCATCGGGGTTGTCGTCGGCCTGCCCGCGCTGCGCATCCGCGGCCTTCCGGTCGCCGTGGTGACGCTCGCCCTGGGTATGGCGGTCGAGTCGATCTGGTTCCGCAACCCGGACGTCAACGGCGGGACCGGCGGAGCGAAGGTCGCCGACCCGAAGCTGTGGGGGCTCAACCTGCGCATAGGCGCGGGCGAGAACTACCCTCGCATCCAGTTCGGCCTGCTCTGCCTGGTGGTCCTCATCCTCGTCGGGCTGGCTGTCGCGGAGCTTCGGCGCAGCCGGCTCGGCGCGGCCATGCTCGCCGTGCGTGCCAACGAACGCTCGGCGGCGGCCGCCGGCATCGACGTCGCCCGAGTCAAGATCGCGGCCTTCGCGATCGGGTCGTTCATCGCCGGCCTCGGCGGCGCGCTGATGGCCTACCAGCAGACCCTCGTGGACGCGGAGTCCTTCTCCGTCGTCGGCGGCCTGGCCCTGTTCGCCACCGCCTACCTGGCCGGCATCACCTCGGTCTCCGGCGGTCTGCTCGCCGGCGTGCTCGGTGCGGGCGGTCTGCTGTTCGTCGCGCTGGACAAGGCGGTCGACCTCGGNAGCTGGTACCAGGTCATCACGGGTGTCGCCCTGGTCCTGTCGGTGCTGCTCAACCCGGAGGGCGCCGTCGGCCCGGTGCACGCCTGGTGGTCGGCGCAGCGGGCGAAGCGGCTGCGCGCCGAGCCGCCGGTCCTGCCCACCGCCGACGCCATCCCGGCGATCATCCCGGCGGGCGAACCGGCCGACGCCGCCGCCCCGGCGACCGCATCGACCCCCGCCACCGAACCCGCCCCCGCCCCCGCCCCCGCCGCCGCCGAACCCGCCACCGAGCCCGCTCTGGCGTCCGAGCCCGCTCTGGCGTCCGAGCCCGCCTCGGCCGCCGAGCCGGGTGCGGCCCCCGCGGTGGTGCCGGTCGCCGCCGCCTCCGTCGCGGCGGCGGCGAGCGCCGACGCCGAGCGGATCCTGCTCACCCTGCGCTCGGTCGGGGTGCAGTACGGCGGCGTGCGGGCCGTGCAGGACGTCAGCCTCGACTTCGGCCATGGCCAGGTCATCGGCCTGATCGGTCCGAACGGCGCGGGCAAGACCACTCTGATCGACGCGATCAGCGGGTTCACCGCCGCCAGCGGCGAGGTCGAGTTCGAGGGCGTCCGGCTCGACGGGCTCAAGCCGCACCACCGGATCCGCAAGGGTCTGGGCCGTACCTTCCAGGGCATCGAGCTGTACGAGGACCTCTCGGTCGCCGAAAACGTCTCCGTCGGGGAGACCGCGGCCCGCGGCGGCGGCGGGCGGCTGCCCGCCGACCACGCCGACTACCTCGACCGGCTCTACCGCGCGCTGCAGCTGCACGAGGTCCGCGAGCGCCCCGTCCGCGAGCTGTCGCAGGGCCACCGCCAGCTCGTCTCGATCGCCCGAGCGCTCGCCGGCCGGCCGCGGGTGCTCCTGCTCGACGAGCCGGCCGGCGGTCTGGACAGCACCGAGAGCCTCTGGCTCGGTGAACGGCTGCGGGAGGTGGCCCGCACCGGGGTGACGATCGTGCTCGTCGACCACGACATGAACCTCGTGCTCGGCGTCTGCGACCGGATCGTCGTGTTGGCCCTCGGCGCGGTGATCGCCAGCGGCACGCCCGAGGAGATCAAGAACCATCCGGCGGTCGCCGAGGCGTACCTCGGCAGCGCGCCCGTCGCGTCGCAGTCCGCGACGGCGGCAGACGCGCCCGCCGCCGCGCCCGCCGATGCGGCCGCGTCGGCCGGTGAGGTGTCCGCGCCGGCCGGCGCGGCCGCCGACCCGGCGGACGCCGGCGCCGGTACGACCACGTCCACCGCGGCGACCCCGCCCGGACCGTCGGCACCGCTGGAGAAGGAGAGCGTCGGTTGAGCGTCCTGCTGCAGACCCGCGGACTGAACGCGGGCTACGACCGGGTGCCGGTGGTGCGCGGCTTCGAGCTGACGCTGCGGGAGGGCGAGGTCGTCGCCCTGCTCGGGCCGAACGGCGCGGGCAAGACCACGGTCCTGCTGACGCTCNCCGGGCTGCTGCCCGCGCTCGGCGGCGAGGTCGCCGTGCACGGGCAGGACGTGCACCGGGCCAGCCCGCGCGCGCTGTCCAGGCTCGGCGTGGTGCTCGTGCCCGACGACCGGTCCCTGTTCACCACGTTGACCTCCCGGGAGAACCTCCAGCTCGGGCGGGTCAAGGGTGGGCTGAGCGTCGACGAGGTGCTGGACTACTTTCCGGCGCTGCGCAAGCGGCTCGACGTTCGGGCGGGGATGCTCTCCGGCGGTGAGCAGCAGATGCTCGCGATCGGACGGGCGCTCGTGCAGCGCCCGCGCATCCTGCTGATCGACGAGCTCAGCATGGGTCTCGCCCCGGTGATCGTGCAGGAGCTCCTGCCGGTCGTGCGAGCGGTGGCCACGGACACGTCGGCGGCGGTGGTGCTCGTCGAGCAGCACGTGCACCTCGTCATGGGCATCGCCGACCACGCGATCGTGCTCGCGCACGGCGAGGAGGTGCTGTCCGGACCGGCGGCCGAGCTGCGGGCAAATCCCGAGCTGCTGGAACGGGCCTATCTCAGCGAGCGGCATGCTCCGCGGGAGGTAGCCGCCTGAGCGTTGGCGTATTGCCTTCGGTGGGTCGCCAATACTGTTTTTGGGTCGGGGTCATTCTTCGGTAGTGCTTCAGTAGTGCCTGCCGGAGTGCGGGCCGGAGGCGTGCCGGCCGACGGGTCGTTTTGGCTCGGCAGTGCCGGCGTGGCGGGGGACTTTTGTGTCGGGCGACCGCCGATGTCCCAACCGGGATGAGCGCGTCCCGGTTGGCACGGATAGTCCTGCGCGAAAAGGCGGTCATCGCCTCCGTTCCCTTGACGAATTCGGTGACCCCAATAACATAGCTCACCAAGTAAGCTATGTTGCGCTTTCGGGTGGCTGCGGCCCCCGCTGCCGGCGAGGACGGGCCGGACCAGGACTGACCAGGGCTGACCGGGCCGCTCGGTGGGCGGGGCCACCCGCCTGCTGTCGGGTGGCCCGACGTGAGATGGAGGAGCAGTGGGCGCGAGGATCAGGCATAGACATGACGGACGCCGCGGCGTGCGGGTGGGAGCGGCGTTCTTAGTCCTCGGCCTGGCAGTGCTACCGGCGGCCTGCGGCAGCAGCGGCAGCGACGGTGGCGACTCGGGGGGTTCGGCCGGGGCCACCGCGGCCGCCGTGACGCTGCCGCCGGGCACGAAGGCGGCCGGTGCGGCGGTGAAGATCGGCTTCATCACCGCGGAGGGTGGCAGCGCGGTTTCCCTGCCCGAGGTCCGCGAGGGCGCCCAGGCCGCCGCCGCCTACGCCAACGACTATCTCGGCGGCATCGGCGGTCGGCCCATCCAGCTCGTCGTCTGCAAGTCGCAGGAGGACGCGGCCTCCGCCCGCACCTGCGCCAACGACATGGTCGAACAGAAGGTCACCGCGGTCGGCACCGGAACCACCGGCTTCGGGGACACCCTCGTGCCGATCATCGCCGGCGCGAAGATCCCGTACGTGACGGGCACCGCGACCGCCGGCTCCGAGTTCGCCACCGACGGCGTGTTCTCCTGGACCGGGGCCTTCCCCGCCACGCTGGGCACGATGGCGAGCTACGCGAAGGCGAAGGGCTACAAGCGGGTGGCGCTGTTCGTCACGGACGTGCCTGCCGCCATCACCGGGGCGAACGCGCTCGGCAAGCCGGTGTTCCAGAAGTCCGGCGTGGACCTGGACGTGATCTCCATCCCCCGGGGCGCGGCCGACGCCACCTCCCAGGTGACCTCGGCGATCGCCAAGAAGCCGGACGCCCTCGCGCTCGTCGGCGACGCCACCCACTGCACCTCGGTGTTCAAGGCATTCCAGGCCGTGGGGGCGACCCAGCCGAAGTTCGTGATCCAGCCGTGTGTGTCGAAGGCCGTCGACGACGCGGCGCCGGGCGCGCTCGACGNCTCCGTCCTGTTCACGCCNTCGGACACCGACTCCGACGACACGGAGGCGAAGCTGTACCGCACGGTGATGGCCAAGTACACGCCGAAGACGCAGACCGACGGCTACGCGGTCACCGGCTACCAGACGGTGCTCGGCCTCGCGCGGGCGCTCAAGGGCATCAGCGGCGACGTCACCCCGGCCTCGGTGACCTCGACTCTGAAGGCGGCGAAGAACATCGCGATGCCCGCCGGTCACGGGCTGACGTTCTCCTGCGACGGCAGCGCCATCCCCAGCCTGAAGGCGCTGTGCTCGGCCAGCTCCGTCGAGGCGACCCTCAAGGGCACCAAGGCGACCGACGTCAAGACGGTCGACGCGGCCAGCCTGTTCGCCGCCGGCTAGCCAGGGCCGTCGCGCCCGTCGGTGCCCTCGGGCGCCGACGACCGGGGCTCGGATCGGACGACGTCGTCCGATCCGAGCCCTGTGTCATGTTCCGGAGTGGTCGCGATCCGGCATGGAGGGGGTGCCGGAGCGGACCGACGGATCGCGGCGTGGCCCGCGGGGGGCGGTGCCTGCGGTGGCCCGTCGGTGGTGGCGCCTGCCAGTGCCGGTGGTGCCGGTGGCACTGAGATGCCGGTGTTGCTGAGATGGGGCGGCGCCGGCGGTGGGAGTTGTACCGCCTCGCCGACCCGATCGGAGACTGCTCAGTCCAGCAGACCGATCTGCCGGGCGGTGTGCACCGCCGCGGTCCGGTTCCGGACGCCCATCTTGCGCATGATGCTGCGCATGTAGGTCTTGACCGTCTCGGNCCGGATGGTGAGCTGCTCCGCCGCCTCGACGTTGGAGCAGCCTGTGGCCACCAGAGTGAGCACCTCCATCTCACNCAGAGTGAGACGGAAGGGCGGTGGCTTCGCCGGACTCTGCGTCACCGGCTCACTGCGTAGCAGCGAGTAGATGCGCAGGATCTGGCGTCGCAGGTGGGGCGTTGTGAGCTGCGCGCTGAGCTCCAACAGCTCGATCTGGGCCAGGCGAACCCGTTCCCGCTGGGTCCGCGCGTCGGTCGGTTGGTTCTCGGTGGTGAAAGGACCCGACGCTCGGTCGAAGCCGGCGGCGGTCATCGTCCGGTGCAGGCGCACCTGCACGGCGGACGAGTCCGAAACCACTGGGCCCATCGTGCTCCTCTCCCTGTCCACTCCGGTTTACCCGACCGCTCCGGAGGAGCATCACCGGCCCATCGCCGACAGTCCGGAAATTCATCCGAGGGTCGGGCAGGGGATCAGCCGTACACCACCTTTGTGGGAGGCCGTGCATGATCCGGCCCCGGGTGGAGTGAGTGCGCCGCCACACCCACTCCACCCGGGCTCGGCATGCCTTCACCGGACCCCACTGTCGGCTACATCGAAAAGGTTATCCCNCAGCCTGGCCATGCCGTCAATGCCGCCCGCTCCGATGTGCGAGAACAGACTCCCGCGGAGGGGCGGGGAAGACCCGGATGAGGATCCTGATTCCTACCCCGAACGGGGTTCCTTCGGATGCGGCGGGTCACACCGTCGCTCTACCGTCTCAGCGGTATGCGAGGGGTACGGAAGGAGTTTCATGAAGGCCACCCGGGACACGCAGATCACCGACGCGAGGGCCGGCGGTGAAAACAGCTCTACCAGGCTATCCGATGAGCGCCCGTCCTTATTTTCCGAGCCGGCGGGCGACGAAGCGAGCGGATGCACGGGAATCCGCCTGAGTCGCCCGGTGGAATGGGCGGCACTGGCCGCAGTCCTGATCTTCGGAGCGGTGCTCAATCTGTGGCGGCTGGACCGCAACGGTTACGGCAACGTCTACTACGCCGCCGCGGCCCGTTCGATGAGTGGTTCGTGGCACAACTATGTGTTCGGCGCTCTCGACCCGGCCGGCTTCATCACCGTCGACAAGCCGCCGCTCGCGTTGTGGGTGCAGGCGGCGAGCGTGTGGATGTTCGGCCTGTCGAGCTGGAGCCTGCTGGTGCCGGCCGCCGCCNCCGGGACTGTGACGGTGTTCGCCCTGTACCACGCGGTGCGCGCGCAGGTCGGCGCCCTGGGCGGGCTCGTCGCCGCCCTCGCCCTGACCGTCACCCCGGTGTTCGTCAGCACGGCGCGATTCAACAACCCCGACCCGTTCATGGTGATGCTGCTGGTGCTGGCGGCCTGGGCGCTGGTCGCCTCCGTGCGCCANGACAGCGGCCGGCTGCTCGCCCTGGCCGCCGTCTGCGTGGGCCTCGCGTTCGACGCGAAGATGTTGCAGGCCTACCTCGTTGTGCCCGCCCTCGGCCTGGTCTACCTGGTTGCGGCCCCGGGCGGGCTGCGCCGCCGGCTGGCCCTGCTCGGCGCCGCCACGCTCGCGCTGGTGGTGGCGAGCGGGGCCTGGATGGCCCTGGTCGACCTGACTCCGAAGGCACACCGCCCGTTCGTGGGCGGTTCGACCGACAACACCGTCCGGGATCTGGTCTTCGGTTACAACGGGCTGGGGCGGGTCGACGGCAGCGGCGGCCAGGGCGCCTTCGGTGCGGTGCTCGGCTCCCGGCGGGGGCCGGGCCGGTTCTTCGACGCCACCACCGGCGGCCTGATCGCCTGGCTCATCCCGGTGGCGGTGGCAGCGGCGCTGCTCGGCCTGTGGCAGCGCCGGCGGGCCCCGCGGACCGACCCGGCCCGCGCGGCGGTGCTGCTCTGGGGAACCTGGGCGCTGCTGTGCTGGCTGGTCCTCAGCTTCGCCCGGGGCGCGTTCCACCCGTACTACGTCGGGGAGGCGGCCCCGGCGTTCGCCGCTCTGGTCGGCGTGGGCTTCGCCCTGGCCGCGGCGGCCTGGTCGGCCGGGGGCGTGGGTGCCGGCGGGCGGGTGCCCACCACCCTGGNCGCCGTCGCCGGCCTGGTCTCGACCGTGGCCGTCGCCGTGCTGGTCCTGCGGCGCACCCCGACGTGGAACGCCTGGTTGCGGCCCACTCTGATCGTCGCCGCGGTGATCAGCGCCGGGATGCTGGCGCTCGCCGCCCGGGCCGCCCGGCGCGCGGGGGGCCCGGGCGAACCGGCGCGCGGGCGCGCGGCACCGGCCACCGCGGCCCTCGCCGGCGTGCTCGCCCTGGCCGTCGTGCTGGCCGCGCCCACGGCGTTCGCACTCACCCCGCTGCGCCATCCGAGCCAGGGCAGCGACCCCGTCGTCGGCCCGCCGAGGACCACGTCCAGCCCACTCGACCTCGCGCTTCCGGCGCAGCTGGCGGACAACCCGGCCCTCCGTGCGCTGCGTCAGCTCACCGAGGCGTTCCCCCAGCTCACCCGGTCGGCGCAGCCGGTGACGAGGGGATTGTCCGTCGACCTGGTCACCCCCTCGTTGCTCGCCTACCTGCGGGCCCACCGAGAGGGCGCGAAGTTCCTGGTCGCGGTCGACACCGATCCGCTGGCCGCGCCGACCATCGCCCACACCGGCGAGGCGGTGATGCCGATGGGCGGCTTCCTCGGCAGCGACCCGGCGCCGACCGTCTCTGGTCTCGCCGCCCTCGTCCGTTCCCATGCCCTGCGCCACGTGCTGCTGCTCGGCGGGGGTGCCTCCGGCGGGAGCCTGATAAGCGCGTTGGCCGCGCCGATCGCCGGGGAGCGGGACGCCTGGGTGCGGCACTCCTGCACCCTCGTGCCCGCGGCGAAGTACGGCGGGGGCAGTGGCCTGGTGTCGCTGCTCGGCCAGGCGGCACCGGGTGGTGCGCCGGGTGTCCCTGGCGTCGGGGGTGCCGCAACGGGTGGTGCGCCGGCCTCGCCGTTCGGTGCCGGCGGGATCCCGAAGCCCGCCATCGACATTTCGCCGGTGGAACTCCTGCAGGACTTCCGCATTCTCGCGGACGCCTTCTCGCTGAACCTCTACGACTGCCAGGCGCCGACGGCCTAGGCCGACCCGGATCGACCGGCCTCGCCCGCGTTCGTTCGGCTGGTGATCCCAGCCGTCCCCATCGGCCGTCCCGGGCCGCCCGCCTTCGCCGCCCGCCTTCGCCGGCCGTAAATGCCGGCCCCGGCCATCTGGCCGCCCAAGGAGGAACCATGCAGTCGCTGACTGGCGCGGTTGCGCCGCGCACGTCGAAACCCCCCGCCCTGAACCTCGTCGAGGTGATGATTCCGGTCTACAACGAGGAGGCGGTGCTGGAAAAAAGTGTGCGTCGCCTGCACACCTATCTGACCGAACGGTATCCCTATGAGTGGCGCATCACGATCGTCGACAACGCCAGTACGGATCGAACACTGATCGTCGCCGACCGGTTGGCAGAGGAACTGCCTCGAGTCCAGGTTCGTCATCTCGATGTCAAAGGTCGGGGTCTGGCGCTGCGCGAGGCGTGGTCGGCATCGGACGCCGATATTGTCTGTTACATGGACGTTGACCTTTCCACNGATCTCGATGCGTTCCTCCCGCTGACGGCACCGTTGTTGTCCGGGCATTCCGAGATTGCCATAGGATCCCGACTTCGGCGCGGCGCCCGAGTCGTCCGCGGCCCGAAGCGGGAAATCATCTCCCGCTGCTACAACAGTCTGCTTCGGGTATTCTTCCGGAGCTCGTTCCGGGATGCCCAGTGTGGTTTCAAGGCAATGNGGTCAGACGTGGCCCGGATACTGCTGCCCGCGGTCCGCAACGATAACTGGTTCTTCGACACCGAGCTGCTGTTGCTGGCCGACCGTAATCGGTTGCGGATTCACGAGGTGCCCGTCGACTGGGTGGACGACCCGGACTCNCGGGTCGACGTCGTCGCCACCGCACTGGAGGACCTGCGTGGGATGTGGGGGGTGGGGCTGCGCATCCTCGCTGGTCGGGGGCGCGTCGAGCTGCCGGCCGAGCTGGCCTCGGCGCGGCTGCCGGCCCGGATGAGGGCCCAGCTCGGCCCGTTCGCGATCATCGGAACCATCTCGACCCTGTCGTACGTCGTCCTCTACGCCCTACTCAGGGCAGTCCTGTCGGCATTCGACGCCAACCTCCTCGCCCTGTGCGTCACGGTGGTGGGAAACACCTGGGCGAATCGCCGCTTCACGTTCCGTCGCACCGGCCGTCAGCGGTGGGCACGCCAGTTCGTGGAGTCCGCGATGGTCTTCGGGGTGGGCCTGATCATCTCCAGTGCGGCGCTGGCCATTCTGCATCTGCTGTGGCAGACCTCGGGGGTNCTCTCGGAGATAGTCACCGTGCTGGCCAGCGGCGTTCTGGCCACTATCGTCCGGTTTATGCTCCTGCGGGCGTGGGTGTTCCATCCGGATCGTGGCTGACCGTCCGTCGAGGTTTGGGTGGGCTGCTGTCGAGAATGTGGTGCCGGCGAGGCGGTTCCGAGCCCGTCGGTGGTGCGCGACGCCGACTGCGGTGGCAAATCGGGACCTCTCGCCGGTGTGGCGGTGGCACAGAGTGTGGCGAGTTGTCCGGCCTGTGTGATTCATCCCGACGGGCCCGGTCGGTTTCGCTGATCACGGAGGTACGTACTGATCCGGCGAGTTGCGTCGCGCGGTGGGCCCGCCGAGAACTTCGCATATCAGAGCCGCCTGGCCGGCCGGGCCGCCCGCCCGTCCGTCCGTCCGTCCGGCAGGACATTCGGCGGGCTGGNGGGAAAGGTTACCTGGAAGCCCGTAGGGAGGACGATTGCGGCGGCGGGCGCAGGTCGCCGTGAGGGCACCGACCCGGAAGGGTTGAACCGTCTTCGCCTACTGAGTTATATATGTTCCTCGAGTGCGTCGCCGTAGNGGCCGCGCCCTGTGCGCCGTCTGGCCCGCCGAGGCGCCGGCGGATCGCCGATACGAGGAGGCAACGCCATGCCGGCCGAGGTACCCGTGTTGAAGAGCGTCCTCGTCACGCTCGGTGATGATCATGTCCTCACCCTGACCCTCAACCGGCCTGACCGGCTCAACGCGTTCAACCAGGAGGTGCTGGACGACTTCCGGGCGATCTGGGACTTCGCNGCCGTCACCGACGACGTNCACGTCGTCGTCCTGCGGGCGCAGGGGGNGNGCGCCTTCAGCACCGGCGTCGACGTGGTCGAGGGCTACGACCTCGCGAAGGAGCCCCTCAAGCAGGTCGACCCGNCCGCCTACCTCTCCCCGAAGTTCAACCAGTGCTGGAAGCCGCTCGTGTGCGCGGTGCAGGGCATGGCCGCGGGCGGGGCGCTGTACTGGCTGAACGAGGCCGACATCATCATCGCCGGCGAGGGTGCGACCTTCTTCGACCCGCACGTCACCTTCGGCATGACCGCGGCGCTGGAGCCGATCGGGCTGGCGCGGCGCATCCCGATCGGCGAGGTGCTGCGCATGGCGCTGCTCGGTAACGACGAGCGGATGTCGGCCAGGCGGGCCCACGAGATCGGTNTCGTCAGTGAGGTCGTCCCCCGTGACCAGCTGTGGTCGCGGGCGCAGGACATCGCGGAGCGCATCGCCCGCCATCCGACCGTGGCGGTCCAGCAGACCGTGCGGGCGATCTGGGAGTCCCTGGACTCCACACGGACGCAGGCCCTGCGCACCGGCCTGCTCTACGTGCAGGTCGCGACCCCGCCGGGCACGTCACGCACCCAGCCGACGACCCGCGGCGGGTACGAGGTGCGGTGATGGTCACGTCGTCGGGCGCGCCCGCCGCCCGGTCCGATCCGGCAGGTATCGTTTTGCGACCGGGCACGCATCACGGGTCACCGGGGTCGCAATCGCCTCAAAGCTAACTAGGTTTACTCTGTAGTAGCATGGCTGTGTTGCCGCGATCCCGCGGCCCTGACCGGAAGTGCGGCGGTCATCCGCGGCGTCCGACGTTCTGTGCAATGCGAGGAGTCGATCCCATGGCCGCGCCGGTCTTCTCTCTGCCGGAGGGCCGGTCCGGGGCGGACGTGCGGTCCCCGAAGACGGCCGAACTGCTCACCCGCAGACTGCGCCGCATGATCGTCACGGGCGAGCTGCGCGACGGCGACTACCTGCCCCGCGAGGCGGAGCTCATGNCTCACTTCGGCGTCTCCCGCCCGACGTTGCGCGAGGCCGTGCGGGTGCTGGAGGCCGAGTCCCTCGTCGAGGTCCGTCGTGGCTCCCGCACCGGCGCCCGCATCCGGGTACCGGGCCCCGAGATGGTCGCCCGCCCGGCCGGGCTGCTGCTCGCCGTCGCGGGCACCACCCTCGGTGAGGTGCTCGTCGCGCGCCTCGGGATCGAACCGCTGGCCGCATGGCTGGTCGCCGACCGGGGTTCCGACGACGCGATCGCGGCGCTCGTCGCGGCGCTCGACGACCTGACCGCCAACCTGGCCCAGGACGACAGCGGTGGCGCCGTCGGAGCCGGCTTCGCCCGGTTCCACGAGGTCGTCGTCGAGCAGTCCGGCAACCGGGCGCTCGTGGTCACGGCCGGCATGATCCAGGAGATCCTCGCCCGGCACATGGCGACCGCGACGAGGTCGCACTTCGAGTCCGAGCCGGACGAGGTGCAGTTGCAGTACCGCCGGGCGGTCCGGGCCTACGAGAAGCTGATCAGCCTGGTCCGCGCCGGCGAGGCGGACGAGGCCGAGCGGTTCTGGCGTCGCCACCTGATCTCCGCCAACGAGTCGCTGCTGCGGGGCTTCGACGCGGCCGGTGTCATCGACATTCTCGAATAGTCCCGCGCGCAGCGGGCCCACGCTCGGTTCCGCCGACGCGAGCGTCGCTGCCGGGTCGGTCGGCTACGGGCCCCATAGTGTGCCCAGGGGTGCGCCGGGGGAGGATTACCGGGCAGGCCGGAGCATCGGTTCCGGCCCGCCCAGGTCGCGGCCACGGGCCGGGCGTCGATGCGAGGGGAGAGGGCGGCGCGGAGGTGGGACTGCGGGCAGGTCGCGCGGTCCGTGCACTGCGGGGCCGCTGGCCGGGACGAAGCCGCCCGGGCGACCCGCGGTATCTGGCCGACGCCGTCGCCGGACACACCGCCCCGGCGGGCCCGGCGGTGGTGCGTCCCACCGCCGAGGTCGCCGATCTGTCGCTGACCCTGGCCGGCGCCGGGATCGGCGTGTGGAGCTGGGAGCCGGCCAGCGGTCGGCTCGTCTGCGACGAACAGGCGGCCGCGCTGTGCGGTTTCGCCCCGGGCGAGTTCGACGGGACCATCGACGCCGCCCTCGCCACGGTCCACCCGGAGGACGTGGCGGACGTGCGCACGACCCTGTCCGACGCCGCCCGCACCGCCGGCGCCGTCCTGGAGGAGTACCGGATCCTGCGCCCGGACGGCTCGATCCGCTGGATCCAGGCCCGCGGGGCCGTGGTACGGGACGGCACGGACGGCGCGGCGCGGATGGTCGGGCTGGTCGGCGACGTCAGCTCGGTGCAGACGGACCGCGACGGNGGGGGCCCCGGCTCCACCGCGCTGTGGCGTGCCGCCCGCCTGCTCGACCTCACCCACGCGATCGGGCAGGCCCTGACCGTCGACGAACTCGGCGACGTGGTCGTGCACACCGCCGCCGCCGACCTCGGGATCGTCTTCGCCGCGGTCATGCTCCACGGTGAGGACGGCGAGCTCTACCGCAGCATCGTGCACCCGGAGACCTCGCCGGTCCTCGCGATGTGGCAGGCCCTGCCGATCCGCGGGCCGGCCGCCGCCGCCGACGTCGTGCGCGACCGGCGGCCCCGCTATCACCGCAGCCGGGCCGAGTACCTCGCCGACTACCCGGACCGGGTCCAGACGGTGCGGGTCCTCGGGCTGAACGCCAGCGCCCACCTGCCGCTGGTCGTCTCCGGCCGGCTCATCGGCGTCCTCGTGCTCGTCTGGAACCTGCCCCGCGACTTCGACCCGGGTGATCAGGCTTTCCTGCAGACCCTCGCCGGGATCTGCGCCCACGCCCTCGAACGGGCCCGGCTGTACGAGCGCCAGACGACACTGGTCGCCGTCCTGCAACGGGCGATCCTGCCGCAGCGGCTGCCCGATCCGGTCGGAGTGCGACTCAGCGCCCGGTACCTGCCGGCGAGTCGGGACGTCGGCATCGGCGGCGACTGGTACGACGCCATCGTGCTGCCGGACGGCGCGCTCATGGTCGTCGTCGGCGACGTCGGGGGCCACGGCCTCGGCGCGATCGCGATCATGGCGGAGCTCCACCAGGCCACCCGGGCATACGCGCTGCAGGGCCGGAGCCCGGCCGAGATCACCACCCAGCTCGCCGCGAACCTCGCCGGTCAGGGCGACGAGACGCTGGCCACCGCCGTCGTCGCCCACCTCACGCCGGGCGAGCGGTGGTTGACCTGGTCCTGCGCGGGCCACCCGCCGCCGCTGCTGATCGCCGGATCGTCCACGCGCTACCTCGAACAGGTGCACGGTCCGATTCTCGGCGCAGTGCCGGGTCACCAGTACGGACAGAGCGAGTTGTCGCTGCCGCCCGGCTGCCGGCTGCTGCTCTACAGCGACGGGCTGGTGGAGCGGCGGGGGGCGTCGCTGTCGCTGGGCCTCGACGCGTTCGCCGCCGCTGCCAGCGCCGGGGCCGCATCCGGCCCCGGCGCGGACGGCCAGCCCGGGCGCGGCGGTGGCCTGGAGGACCTGTGCGACGGGATCCTCACCGAGATCACCACCCCCGCCGGGCGCGACGACGACGTCTGCCTGCTCGCCGTCGGCCTGGACTGACACCCGCTCGGCTGCCGTCCGCCCGGCCGCTCGTCCGCCCGTCCGGCCGGCCGCCCGGCGCGGGCGCGTGGGGGTCAGGTGTGGGCGGGTCAGGAGTGGGCGACGACCCGGCCGGTCATCGACTCGGGCAGGATGCGCACCCAGTGCGGGTGCTCGATGCGGTCCGCCCACGGGGCGAGCCCGGTCTTCTCCAGCCGGGCCAGGGTCTGCCGGTCGGTGACCGCCACCGCCCTGCCGTTGATCAGGACGCTCCAGCCCGCCCGGGCCACCGGGTCGTGGCCGTCGACCTCGAATCCGACGGNGTCCTCCTCGAGCGCCGCGGCCAGCTTGGAGCCGGTGGCCGTGCGGAACGCGATCGCGTCCCCGTCCAGCACGTAGTTCACCGGCAGGACGAGGATCTCCCCGTCCGCGCGGAACGCGACCCGGCCCACCTGCTCGCCGGCGAGCAGCCACAGNCAGGTGGCCGCGGGCAGGACACCACCTCCGGCATGGTCGAGGGTGACGGTGGTCTTGTCGCTGGCGCTGGCGGTGAAACCTGGCGCGCCCACACTCGTCGATGTCATGTGTCTTCCCCTCGTCCGCTGGTGGGCGTCCGGACCGACGGGGCGCCCGGACCNCTTCGGCGATGCCCGGTTCGACGGTAGGTCGGTGCGCATCGGGAGTTCAGGGCCGATCGTCGTCCGCCTGCCGGGCCCTCCGGCACGGGTGTGCCCGTCCGGTCGGTGCCGCACGCGGTGCGTCAGCAGGTTCGCAGCAGCCGATCCAGCACGCGGGTGCCGAACTCCAGGGCCGCGACGGGAACCCGTTCGTCGACCCCGTGGAACAGCGCGCTGAAATCCAGCTCCGGCGGCAGGCGCAGCGGCGTGAACCCGAGGTGGCGGATCCCCAGCCGCTGGAACGACTTCGCGTCCGTCCCCGCGGCCAGCAGGTACGGCAGGACCCGCGCGCCCGGGTCCTCCGCCTCGATCGCCGCGGCGATCGCCGCCATCAGGGCGCCGTCGACGTCCGTCCGGACGGGCGGCAGGGTGTCCCACGCGGCCCGCACCCCCGGGCCGAGCACCTCGACCAGTTCGCGGCCGAACGCCTCCTCCCGCCCGGGCAGGAACCGGCCGTCCACGGTGGCGTGGGCCGTGACGGGAACGACGTTGGAGCGGTAGCCGGCGTCGAACAGGGTCACGTTCGCGGTGTCCCGCAGCGCCGCCCCGATCAGGCGCGCCAGCGGGCCGAGGCGGTCGACGGCCGACTGCGGATCGGCCTCGTCGAACGGGATTCCGGTGATGTCCGCGATCCCGGTGAGCAGCGCCCGGATCGGCTCGGTGAGCACCAGCGGGAAGCGGTGGACGTCGAGGCGGGCGACGGCCGCCGCCAGGGTCGCGATCGCGTTGCCGTCGTGCAGCATCGAACCGTGCCCGCCGCGGCCGCGAGCCGCCAGCCGCAGCCACATGCTGCCCTTCTCCGCCGTCTGGACCAGGTAGGCGCGCACGTCCTCGCCGCCGGTGGCGGAGCCCAGGGTGACGGAGAAGCCGCCGACCTCGCCGATCGCCTCGGTGGCGCCCTCGAACAGGTCGGGGCGGTTGTCCACCAGCCAGCGGGCGCCGTGCCAGCCGCCGGCCTCCTCGTCGGCGACGAACGCGAAGATCAGGTCCCGCGGCGGGATGGCTCCCTCGCGGCGCAGCCGGCGAGCCACCGCCAGCATGATCGCCACCGCGCCCTTCATGTCGACGGCGCCGCGTCCCCACACGTAGCCGTCGCGCACCTCGCCGGAGAACGGGTGCACCGACCAGTNGGCCGCGTCCGCCGGGACGACGTCGAGGTGACCGTGCAGAAGCAGGGCGCCCCGCGACGGGTCGGCGCCGGGCAGCCGGGCGACGACGTTGCCGCGCCCGGGTGCGCCGGACTCCAGGTAGGTGACGTCGTAGCCGACGTCGGCGAGCCGGCCGGCCACGTACTCGGCCGCGGGCCGCTCCGTGCCCCGGACGTGCGGGTCGCCGTGGTTGCTGGTGTCGAACGCGATGAGGTCGCTGGCCATCGCCACCGCCTCGCGGGCGGCGACCCGCCGCCCCGCCGACAGGTCGGCAGCGCTCACACCGCCGGCTCCCCGGCGCCCGGGCGCGCGGCGAACGGCTCGTCGGCGTTGGCGTCGGCCTGGGCGGGCACGGGCACGCCCGCGGCGCCAGGGACCCGGGCGGCGCGGAAGGTCACCGTGCGCCGCAGCCGGAAACCGAGGGCCTCGTAGAGGCGGATCGCGTTCGTGTTCGTCGCGGCGGCGTGCAGGAAGGGGATCTCGCCGCGGGCGCGGATCCCGGCGGCGACCGCCCGCACGAGCCGGGACGCCAGCCCCGTCCCCTGCTGATCCGGATCGGTGCAGACGGCGCTGATCTCGGTCCAGCCCGGTGGGTGCAGCCGTTCCCCGGCCATGGCGACCAGCGCCCCGCCGCGGCGGATGCCGAGGTAGGTGCCCAGCGCGATGGTGCGGGGCAGGAACGGGCCGGGGCGCGTGCGGGCCACCAGGTCGAGCATTTCCGGGACGTCCGCCGGGCCGAGGCGCACCGCGTCGTCGTCGCCGACCGCGTCGACGCCGGCGTCGATCATCTGGACCCCCGGACCGAAGCCGACCTCCTCCCAGCCGGGCGGAAGGTCCGCGTCGACGCCGGTGAACGGCACCAGGGCGCCCGGACCGAGCAGCGTCGCCAGGTCCCGCCAGGTGTTCTCGTCCGGCTCGTCGGGCAGGGCGATGAACGGGCACACATCCGCCGGGTAGCGCAGCACCTCCCCGCGCCGCTCGGCGAGGTGCGCCTGCGGGCCGAGCAGGGCCGAGCGGGCAGGATTGTCCAGGACGTGCCGGTTCGTCACCCGGCGACCTCGATCACGATCTTGCCGCGGGCGTGACCGGTCTCCACCGCCCGCAGGGCCGCGTCCGCCCGGTCCAGCGGGTAGACGTCGCTGACGTGGGGGTCCAGCACGCCGGCCGCGACGAGGCCGGCGACGGCGTCGAGCACGTCCGCGTTGCGGGCCCGTTGCACGGCCACCCCGCCGAGGCGGGTGACCGTCGCCGTGTCCGCGGCCGTGACCAGCCGCGGCGGGGCGTCGGCGGCGGCGTCCCCGGCCGCCGGGGGGAGCACCCCGGCGATCTCCTCGAGCGCCGCACCGCCGACGAGATCGTAGATCGCGTCGACGCCCTGCGGCGCGACCGCGCGGACCCGGTCGACGACGCCGGGTCCCGGCTCGACCCAGGCGACCCCGAGGGACTCGACGAGGTCCTTCTTCCCGGCACTGGCCGTGCCGACGACGGTGAGCCCGGCGTGCCGGGCGATCTGCGCGGCGGCCACGCCCACCCCGCCGCCGACGCCGGTGATCAGCAGGGTCGCGCCGGGCGGCAGCGCGAACTGGTGCACGCCGTCGTACGCGGTTGCCGCCGCGACCGGCAGGGCGGCCGCGTCGCGGAAGCTCACCGCGGCCGGCTTGTGCGTGGCCAGCGCCGCCGCGAGCAGGGCGTGCTCGGCGTAGGCGCCGCCGACGGTGATCCCGAGGACCTCGTCGCCCACCGCGAACCCGGTTACCTGGGGGCCCAGGCCGGTGACCACGCCGGCCGCCTCCAGCCCCAGCACGACGGGGAACACCGGGTCGGGCAGTCCGGGGATCGACAGCCCGTCGCGCAGCTTCCAGTCTGCGGGGTTGACGCCCACCGCGCGCACCGCGATCGCCAGCTGACCGGGGCCGGGCTCGGGCGCCGGCAGATCGGTGAACGTCTCCACCTCGGGGCCGCCGTTCGCGGTATAGACGTATGCCTTCGGCACCGTAGTCCTTCCCTTCGTCACTGGTCCACGTCAACGGACCGCTGCCCGCGGTCCGGTCCAACGGTCCGCGTCGACGGTCCGCTTCAACAACGGTCGTCGCCGTCACCTTCCGCATCGTCGGCCGGGGCGCCGGACCCGTCACCGCGTCACCCGGTTCGGTCCCGTTCGCCCCGGGGGAGGCCTCAGCCGTGCCGGCGGGTCCACTCCGCGGCCAGCAGCTCGTAGGAGCGCACCCGGTCGGCGTGCTGGTGGGTGATCGTGGTGACGGCCAGCTCGTCCGCGCCGGTCGCCGCCGCGAGCTGTTCGAGCCGGTCGGCGACGGTCGACGGGGAGCCGACCAGCTGGGTGGCGACCCGGTCGGCGACCAGGTCCCGATCGGCGTCGCTCCAGGTGTGCGCGGCGGCCTGCTCGGGAGTCGGGAACGGGATCGCCCCCGCACCGCTGCGGATGCTGCGGACCCACAGCCCGTAGCCGGCGGCCAGTCGGGCCGCGCTGGCGTCGTCCTCACCGACGACGACGTCGGCGGAGACCGAGACGTAGGGCGCGGCGAGATCCGCCGACGGCTCGAACGCCGCCCGGTACGCCTCGACCGCGTCGAGCACCGTGCTGGGGCTGTGATGGTAGGAGGCGGCGAAGCGCAGCCCCCGCGAACCCGCCACGGAGGCGCTCGACCCGCCGGACGCCCCGAGGATCCACACCTCCAGCGCCGCGCCGGTCCCCGGCCAGGCGCGGGCCGTCTGGCCGTCGGCGGTGTGGTAGGTGTCGCGCAGCAGGGCGAGGATGTCGTCGACCTGGTCGGCGTACTCGGGGGTGTAGGCGCCCGGCTGCTGCAGCAGCGACAGGGTCACCCCCAGCCGGGGCGAGCCGAGCAGCCTGCTGAAGTCGAACCGGCGGGGGATCAGCAGGCCGTTGGCGGCCCGCTGGTCGGTGCTGTGGTCGACCCCGCCGAGGCTGGCCTGATAGGCGGCCGCCGCGGCCGAGACGAGGGCCGGCGCCGGGGTGGGAGTCGCCGCGCCGTCCCCGGGTCCGCCGCCATCAGGTCCGCCGTCGCCGGGTCCGCCGTCGCCGGGTCCGCCGTCCGCGCCGGCCGGGGCCGCGCCGTTGGGGGTCGCGCCGTTGGGCGTCGCGCCGTTCTTCGGGGCCGGCCGGCCCGGTGAGCGGCCGATGCCGAGGTCCAGGCGGCCGGGGTGCAGCGCGTCGATCAGCCCGAACTCCTCGACGACGGCCAGCGGCGTGCGGTGCCCGCTCTGCACGCCCGCCGAGCCGAGCCGGATCGTCGACGTCGCCCCGGCCACCAGCGCGATCGCCACCGCGGGGGACACGCCGAGCAGGCCGGGGTTGAGGTGATGCTCGGCGAACCAGTACCGCCGGTACCCGAACGCCTCGGCCTGCCGGGCCAGGTCGACGGTGTTGCGCAGCGCGTCGTTCGGGCTGTCACCGGCGCTGACCGGAACGAGATCGAGGACGGCCAACGGGATGTCTGCCATGTCTGGCCTTTCGGTCGAGGCGGGTGGGGCTGGTGCCGGTGCCGGGCCGCCGCCGCGGTGCGACCGAGGGCGTGGGCGTCGCTCCGACGGTCGTCCGGGCACGGGGTGCCGATCGCGGCGGCATGGACTGCGGGCGGGAGATCGGCGCGGCCCCGGCCAGCCCTGCGGTCCAGCCGCTGGCCGCCGCGACGCGCCGGGCCCCGCGCGGCCGTGCGGCCGGTCTTGTCGCGGAGGCTTCCACCGGTGGGCGGCCCGGCTCTGGGGACGGTCGGGTGATGCGGCGCGGCGGTCCGGACCGTCGCCGGGCCGGTCAGGGACCGGGACAGCGGCTGCTGGACGAACGCCGCAGATCGATCACGAGCCGCCGGGTGAGCCGCCACCGGGTGGACCGGCTGCGCGGCAGGCCCCACCGTGCGTCCGCGGGACGCCGATCGGATGCCGCCGGCATCTCACCACTCCCTCGACTCGGGCCCGCGCTCGACCCGGGCCACGGATCCGGCTCGTGCGTGGGGCGCTGGGGAACGCGGCCAAGCCGCCGCAGGACCGCCGGCGATCGACCGGCCGCGACCGGGAANCGAGCGGTCCGCCCGAGGCACCCCCCTGGGGCCCGGCGCAGAGGCCTGACCAGGGTGAACCTAATCGCGAAAGTCGACTATGTCCATAGGCCTACTGGGGTCCCGCGGCCCTTCCGGCTCCAGCGGCCCTTCCGGGTACGACGGCCGCCTACCGGGGTTCGGCGGGGTGGGCTACACCAGCACTGACACTCATTGTTGCGAATGATGTCCCTGGGCGGATGGGGCCTCCCTGGCGAGGGGGACGCCCGACTCGGACCTGACGCCCGACTCGGACGCGGCGGCCGGTCTGGACGTGGCGGCCGGTCTGGACGTGGCGCCCCATTCGCAGGTGGCGGAGCGCCGGCAGGCCGAGGCGTCTACCGCCGGCCGGCCGGCGGGCCGCGGAGGCCCTGGAAGGGATCACCCTCCCCTCCAGGGCGCGCCCGGATGAGGGACATCGCTCCCACGGACGTCGCGTCTGCGCCGGTCCTGCCCGGTGGACCGCGCCGCCCGCAGGGATGGAAAGATCCGGTCTGGGCGGACGACGCGCCGGGGCGTGGCCGCCACGGCCACGTGCCGGGGAGCAGAGGGGCGGGGCGGGACGTGCAGGCAGACGCGGGGACGAGCGGACGTGCGCGATCGGTCGACCTGCGGGAGGACATCCCTCACTCGGCCCGCATGTACGACTACTACCTCGGCGGCAAGGACAACTACGCGGCGGACCGGGAGGCGGCCGAGCAGGCGCTGGCGGTCTTTCCCCACCTGCGCACCTACGCCCGGCAGAACCGGGCCTTCCTGCACCGGGCCGTGCGGTACCTGGCGGCCGAGGCCGGGGTGCGGCAGTTCGTCGACGTGGGCACGGGCATCCCGACCTCGCCGAACCTGCACGAGATCGCGCAGCGGGTCGCCCCGGACGCACGCATCGTCTATGTCGACAACGACCCGATCGTGCTCGTCCATGCGCGGGCGTTGCTGACCGGAACGCCACAGGGCCGGACCGTCTANGTCGACGCGGACCTGCGCCGCCCCGACGAGATGATCGCCGTGCCGGAGTTCGCCGCCACCCTCGACCCGGCGCATCCGATCGCGCTGTCGCTGATCGCGATCCTGCACTTCTTCCCCGACGCCGACCGGCCCGCGGACATCGTCGCCCGGCTGTGCGAGCGGCTGCCCGCCGGCAGCTTCCTCGTCGTCAGCCATGGCACGGCCGAGCTCGCGCCGCAGGCCGCGGCGCGGGTCGCCGAGGTCTACAACGGCCGCGGCATCCCGTTCCAGACCCGCGACCGCGCCGAGCTCACCGCCCTGCTGCCCGCCGGGTGGGAGCTGGTCGAGCCCGGCGTCGAGGTCCTGCACCGCTGGCGCCCCGAGCCCGGCAGCGACCCGGACCTCATCGCCGACGCCGACATCAGCGCCTACGCCCTGATCGCCCGCAAGTCGTAGGCGCCGCCCGCTGGGGTGGGGGTCAGTGCTGGGTCTCCTCGGCGGCGATCACCGCGCCCGCCTGCGTCGCCTCGCTCGGCTGCTCGGGCAGACGCCGGCCGTCGCCGGCGAGCAGGTCGCGGATCTCGGTNAGCAGGCGCGTCTCGTCGCTGATCNCCGGCTCGGAGTCGGGTACGGGATGGCCGCGCCTGCGCAGTTCGTTGGCCTTCGCCAGCGGCAGGACGACCACGAAGTAGACGACCGAGGCGACGAGCAGGAAGGTCACCACGGTGTTGAGGAACAGTCCGTAGCGGAACACGCTGTGGTTGATGCTGAAGGACAACCCGGCGAAGTCCGGCTTTCCGCCGACCGCGGCGATCAGCGGCGTGAGCAGGTCGTCCACCATCGCCTTGACGACGGCGGTGAACGCGGTACCGATGATCACCGCGACGGCCAGGTCGACGATGTTCCCGCGCATGAGGAACTGCTTGAAGCCCCCGAGGCCCGGCTTGATCAGCCGCACGGACGGCTCGACCACCTCCCGACCCCGCCCGATCACCTTCCTGATGCCGAACACGCCATCTCCTCGCCAGCTCTGTACGGACCCGTCGGGCACACCCCCCGGGGCGGGCGGGCGGCGCCCAGGAGAGCGTTCGGCCCGCCCGACGCGAGTCCGTTATCGCCCGGCGAAAGCGGATTCAATCCCGCCGGTCGGGCGGCAGCGCCTCTGTCGGGCAACCCCGAGGAACCGGCGGGTCGTCGCCAGCACGGAAGGGGAACCCTGCGGGCCCGCCGGGCTCAGCGTTGCTTGGCGGCGCGGAAGCCCCGGTCCAGGTCGGCGAGGATGTCCTCGATGCCCTCGATGCCCACCGACAGCCGGACGAGTTCCTCGCTCACCCCGCTGTCGACCTGCTCGTCGGGGGTGAGCTGGGCGTGGGTCGTGGACGCCGGGTGGATCGCCAGCGAGCGGACGTCGCCGACGTTGGCGAGGTGGCTGTGCAGCTCCAGGCCCTCGATGAAGGCCCGGCCGGCCGCCGCGCCGCCGCGGATCCCGAACGCCAGTACCGCCCCGGCCCCGCGGGGCAGGTAGCGCTGGGCCGCCGGGTACCAGCGGCTGTCCGCCAGGCCCGGGTAGGCCACCCAGCTGACCTCGGGACGCTCGGCGAGCCAGGCGGCCACCCGGGCCGCGTTGGCGCTGTGGCGCTCCATCCGCAGCGACAGCGTCTCCAGCCCCTGCAGCAGCAGGAACGCGTTCACCGGGGACAGCGCCGGGCCCAGGTCGCGCAGCAGCCGGGCGCGGGCCCGCACGATGAAGGCGGTCTCGGCGAACGCCTCGTGGAAGACCAGGCCGTGGTAGGCGGGGTCGGGGGTGGTGAAACGGGGATGGCGCCCGGCCGTCCAGTCGAACCGCCCGCCGTCGACGATGACGCCGCCGATCGACGTCCCGTGCCCGCCGATGAACTTGGTCGCCGAGTGCAGCACGATGTCGGCGCCGTGCTCCAGGGGACGGTTCAGGTACGGCGAGGCGAGCGTGTTGTCGACGATCAGCGGCAGCCCGGCGGCGTGCCCGACCTCGGCGACGCCGGCGATGTCCAGGACGTTGCCCCGCGGGTTGCCGATCGTCTCGCCGTACAGCGCGACGGTGTTCGGGCGGATCGCGGCTTGCCAGGCGTCCAGGTCGTCCGGGTCGTCGACGAACGTCGTCGTGATGCCGAGCTCGGCCAGCGTGTGCTTGAACAGCGCGTANGTCCCCCCGTACAGCGATGTCGACGACACCAGGTGGCTGCCGGCGCCGGCCAGGTTGAGCACCGCCAGGGTCTGCGCGGCCTGGCCGCTCGCGGTCGCCAGCGCCGCGACCCCGCCCTCCAGGTCCGCGACGCGCTGCTCCAGGGCGTCGGAGGTGGGATTGACGACCCGGGTGTAGGTGAAGCCGACCTCGGCGAGGGAGAACAGGTCGGCCGCGTGGCGGGTGTCGTCGAACACGAACGACGTGGTCTGGTAGATCGGCACCGCGCGGGCGCCGGTCGCCGCGTCGGGCGCCGCTCCGGCGTGGATCTGCCGGGTCTCGAAGCTCCAGCCGGTCGGGGAGGTCGTCACGACGGGATCCCTCTCTTGTGACATCAGTAGGCGCCGTGACCGGTGGGCTGGTCGGCGGGGGTCTGGGCGGCNGTGGGCTGGGCGACGTCCGCATAGTGGCGGCGGGCCACCTCGGGATGGCTGCGCAGCCAGCTCTTCAGCGTGTTCACGCCGTGCTGCGCGAAGATCGGGTTGTGCGGGTCGGGCGGGGGAGCGTCGCCGATCTCGCGCAGGAGCTCCGCGGGCAGGGGGACGGGTTCGAGGGTCGCCGACAGCCGCGGGCCGAAGAAGAACGCCACGGACAGCCGTTCGTGGCCCGGCGGTGGACTGACGACCCGGTGCACCGTGGCACGGTAGTAGCCGCGGGTGGCCAGTTCGAACATCTCCCCGATGTTGACGACGAAGGTCCCGGGCCGCGGCGCCGCGTCGATCCAGCCGCCGCTGTCGTCGGCGACCTGCAGCCCCGCGGCCGGCTCGACCGCCTCCCCTCCGCGCAGCGCCCGGACGTCGTCCTGGAGGACGAAGGTGAGGAAGCCACCGTCCTTGTGGGAGCCGACGCCCTGGTCGTAGCCGGCGGGGTGGGCCGGGGGTGCGGCCAGGTAGCGGATCAGCTTCAGGTGCGAGCGGGGTTCGTCGGCGAAGGTCCGGTCGAGGTGGTCGGCCGGCAGCCCCAGCGACTCGGCGAAGGCCCGGACCAGCAGCCGGGACAGCCCGCCGAGCTCGTCCATGTAGGCCAGCACGCTCGCGCGCAGCTCGGGAACCTGGGCCGGCCACTGGTTGGGACCGTCGAGGCGCAGGTACGCCGGGTCGTCGGGGCCGAGTGCCCGGGCCGGGCGTTCGTCGGAGATGTCTATCTGCTCGCGGATGTCGGGATTCCCGCGGGTGATCTCGTGGCCCAGCCGGGTGTAGCCGCGGAAATGCGGCGAATGCACGTTTTCGATCGCCAGCTTCGCCGCCTCGGCGAGATGGAAGAAGCGGCGGCTGACGTCGAGCACGGCCGCGGTCCGCGCGGCGGGGATCCCGTGCCCGGTCAGGTAGAAGAAGCCCGGCCCGTGGCAGGCCGCGCGCAGGTCGGCGAGAAACCGCGCGCGGTCGGCGGTGCCGGCCAGAAACGGGCCGATGTCGAGCGTGGGCAGTGTGCGGGCGCTGGTCACAGCGGTGAGCCTTCCGGCGCGTCGGTGTCACGGGTGGGGGAGCGGCGCCGTCGGGGACGGCGCCGTCGGGACGGCACGGTCATGAACGGCGCGGTCATGAACGGCGCGGTCGGGGACGGCGCGGTCAGGGACAGAGCCGGCTGGCCACCAGCATGTGATCGACCGGGCGACGCCGGGTGAGTCGATTGCGCGAAGCCACCAAAGCCACCCCGCCACTGTGCCAGGCGGCGGAGCGGTCCGTGCGGCGTCCGCCCACCACCGCCCGGGGCGTTGCGGGGTGTTCTGCGCGCCTCTGGACCGATCGGCGCGCACCTGGTTACAGTCAGGCCGTGGGAACTGGACGGCCGCCACGGTTCGTGATTCTGGACGCGTTCTGGAATTCCCGTCGCGCGCACCACTTCGACCAGGTCTGTTGTTGATCGTCGTCTGACGACGCCAGGCCGGCCGGCCGGCGGCCGTGCGTTCGGCTGGGCGTGTCGACGCCGCCGCGCGCGGCCGACACGCAAGGCTGATCTCGTCACCCCGCTCCTCGTTACGTGCCCCGTTCTCGTGGCGTGCTCCGTCGGCGGATCGTCGCCGATGCGGAGCGCCGCCGCGGGCGAGGGCGCATTCTCGGCGCGGCCGTTGCGCGGCCCGCCGCCGTCATCCTTCCGGCCGCCGGGCGCGGGATTTCCGTGCGCCCGACGGCGTCATTGTTGCCTCGAAAGGGGCGCGTGATGAGAATCAGAACCTTTGCCGCCGCTGTCGCCGTCGCCGGCCTGGCGCTGGCGGCCTGCGGGTCGGACGGCGAGGACGGCCCGACCGGCGGCCCGGCGTCGACCGGCGGTCGCGCCCATCCCGACGCCACCGTGACCATCGGCGCCGTCCTCGAACCGACGAGCCTCGACATCACCCGCACCAGCGGGGTCGCGGTCGGCCAGATCCTGCTCGGCAACGTGTACGAGGGGCTGGTGAAACGGGACCAGAAGGGGGTGGTGAGCCCGGCGCTCGCGACGTCCTACACGATCNCCCCGGACGGCCTCACGTACACGTTCACCCTCGCGGGCAACGCCGCCTTCCAGGACGGCGCCCCGGTGCGCGCCGCGGACGTGGTGTCGTCGCTGACCAAGGTGATCGGGCCGAACTCGACGAACCCGCACGCCAGCGACCTGGCCTCCCTCTCCGCGGTCACCAGCCCCGACCCGCGCACGGTGGTCCTGACGCTGAAAGAACGTGACAGCGGGCTGCTGTTCAACCTGACCGGCCCGGCCGGCGTCGTCGTGCGCGAGGGCGCCACCGGCCTCGACGGTCATCCCGACGGCACCGGGCCGTTCCGNTTCGACTCCTGGCGGCGCGGCGACAGCATCACCCTCGTGCGCAACGACGCCTACCGGGGGCCGAAGGCCAAGGTCGCCCGGGTGGTCTTCCGCTACCTCACCGACGCGAACGCGCAGAACAACGCGGTGCGCACCGGTCAGGTCGACGTCGGGGTGATCTCCGACAACGACCTGATCGAGGCCTACCGGGGCAACCCGAAGTTCACCATCGCGGAGGGCACGACCACCGACAAGTTCACCCTGGCGTTCAACCAGGACCGTGGGCCGCTGGCCGACGCCCGGGTCCGGCACGCGATCCGCCAGGGCATCGACAAGGACGGGCTGATCAAGGTGCTCGGCGCCGGGACCCGGATCGGCTCGCCCGTGCCGCCGTTGGACCCGTGGTACTCCGACCTCACGAGCATCGACCGCTACGACCCGGCGAGCGCGCGCCGGCTGCTCGCGCAGGCGGGGCACGGCGGCGGGCTGCGCCTCGGCCTCACCGTCCCGAACATCTACCCGCCGAGCATCGGCGACTACGTCACCTCCCAGCTACGCGAGATCGGCGTCACCGTCGACCTGCACCGCGTCGAGTTCCCCGCCTGGCTCACCGGCGTCTACACCAAGCACGACTACGACCTGAGCATCGTCGACCACGCCGAGGCGCGTGACCTCGCCTTCTACGTCAAGCCCGGCTACTACTTCGGCGACCGCTCCCCGCAGGCCCGCGACCTCGCGAAGGCCGGTGCCACCGCCGCCTCCGACGCCGAGCGCGACACGGCCCTGCGTGGCCTCGCCCGCCGCTACTCCGAGGACGCCATCGCCGACTGGCTCCTGCTCGCCAAGGCGCGGCAGGTCGCCCGGGTCGGCGTCACCGGTTACCCGACCGACAACGTCTCCGCGACCTACGACCTGTCGAAGATCGAGGTTGTGAAATCGTGACCTGCCCGGGTGGTGGTCGCGGCCGTGGGGGTGGGGCGGCGCGCCGATGGCGATGATCCTCCTGCGGCGGCTGGGCCTGCTGGCGGTCTCCCTGGTCGTCGCCAGCCTGCTCGTGTTCGCGCTGCTGCGGCTGCTGCCCGGTGACGCCGCCGACGTGTTGGCCGGGACGTCCGCCTCGCCCGACCAGGTGCTGCGGATCCGCCACGAGATCGGCGCCGACCGGTCCCTGCCCGCGCAGTACCTGGACTGGATCGGCGGCGTGCTGACCGGGGACTTCGGGGTCTCGGCGCTCAACGGGGCCACGGTGTCGGGGGAGCTCGCCGAGAAGCTGACCGTGACCGCCCCGCTCGTCGGCGCCGCCACCGTGCTGGCGCTCGCGGTCGCCGCGCCGCTCGGTGTCCTGGCGGCCGCCCGCCACCGGCGGACCTCCGGGGTCGCCCTGTCGGCGCTGAGCCAGCTCGGCCTCGCGGTCCCGACGTTCTGGGTGGGGCTGATGCTGGTCACGGTGTTCGCGGTCGACTGGCGGCTGCTGCCCGCCGGCGGGTTCCCCGCGGACGGCTGGGCCGATCCGGTCGCGGCCGTACGCGCCCTCGTGCTGCCGGTGGTCACCCTGGCGGTGGTGGAGGCCGCGGTGCTGCTGCGTTTCGTCCGCTCGGCGACCCTGGAGGTGCTGCACGCCGACTTCATCCGGACCGCCCGGGCGAAGGGCCTGACCCGCGGGCAGGCGCTGCGCCGGCACGGGATCCGCAACGCGGCCCTGCCGGTGGTGTCGATTCTCGGCCTGGAGTTCGCGACGTTGCTGCTCGGTGCCGTGGTGGTCGAGAACGTGTTCGCGCTGCCCGGGCTGGGCGGGATGCTCGTCGCCGACATCGGCAACCGAGACCTGGTCAAGGTGCAGGGCACGGTGCTGCTGGTCACCACGGCCGTGCTCGTCGTCGGTTTCGGCGTCGACCTGGCGCACCGGCTGCTCGATCCGCGGCTGCGCGGCGCCCGGTGACCGGCTCGGTGCGGGCGCTGGCCCGCGGCGTGTGGGGCAGCCGGTCCGGGCGCCTCGGCGCGGTCCTGTCCGGGCTCGTCGTCGTCGCGGCCGTCGTGTCGCTGGTCTGGACGCCGTACGACCCGTCCCGGGTGGATCCGGCGGCGTCCTGGGCACCGGTCGGGACCGCGCACTGGTTCGGCGCGGACCGGCTCGGCCGGGACCTGTTCAGCCAGGTTCTCGTCGGCGCGCGCACCACCCTGGTCGTCGCCGTGGCGGCCACGGCGATCGCCGCGGTCGTCGGGGTGGGGCTCGCGCTGCTGGCGACCCTGCCGCCGCGCCCGGTCTCCGAGGGGGTCGCGCACCTCGTCGACGTGCTGCTGGCGTTCCCGGTGCTGCTGCTCGCCATGGTGCTCGCGGCCGTGTACGGCGNCTCGCGCTGGACCGCGATCGTCGCCATCGGCGTCGGGGCGGGCATCGGGCTGGGCCGGGTCACCCGCGGCGAGGTCCGCCGGGTGCTCGGCGCCGACTACGTGCTCGCCGCGCGGGCCGCCGGCGCCGGTCGGATCGTGCGCCGGCACGTGCTGGCGAACATCGCGCCGACGGTGTGGGTCCAGCTCTCGCTCATCCTCGGTCTGTCCGTGCTGACCGAGGCGGCGCTGTCCTACCTGGGGTTCGGCACCCCGCCGCCCACCCCGTCCTGGGGACGGATGCTCGCCGAACTCCAGCCGTACCTCACCCTGCGACCGCTGACGCTGCTGTGGCCCGGCCTCGCGGTCGTGCTGACGGTCCTCGGCTTCAACCTGCTCGGGGACGGCCTGCGCGAGGCCGGCGACCCGCGGCTGCGCGAGCGCCCGGCCGCGGACTCCGACGGCGCCCCGCACGCGGCCCCCGCGGCGCCCGCTCCCCCTGCGGCGCACGTGCCCCCGGCGCCGGCAGCGCCCGCGGCCTCGGCCTCGGCGGGGCTCATGGCCGGGGCCGTTCCGCGAGCGCGCTGGCACCGGGTCCGCGGGGAGGGCCGGACATGACGACCGGCGCGGCGGTGCTGGAGGTCACCGATCTGCGGGTGCGGCTCGGTGGCGTCGACGTGGTGGACGGCGTCAGCTTCGCCCTGGCCGCGGGTGAGCGGGTGGGGCTCATCGGCGAGTCCGGGTCGGGCAAGTCGCTGACCGCGCTCGCCGTGCTCGGCCTGCTGCCACCGGGCGCGAGCGTCACCGGCAGCGTTCGCCTGCACGGCCGCGAACTGCTCGGCGGCTCGGACCGGGAGCTGTCCCGGCTGCGTGGACGCGACCTGGCGATGATTTTCCAGGAGCCGTCGACCGCGTTGAACCCGCTGATGCGGGTCGGCCGCCAGATCTCCGAACCACTGCGGCTGCACCGCGGGTACTCCCGCCAGGCGGCGGCGCGGGCCGCGGTCGAACTCGCCGCGGCGGTCGGGCTGCCGGACCCGCAGCGGCTCGTCCGCTCCTATCCGCACGAGCTCTCCGGCGGCCAGCGCCAGCGGGTCTGCATCGCCGCGGCGCTGGCGTGCCGACCGGCGGTGCTGCTCGCGGACGAGCCGACGACGGCACTCGACGTCACCGTCCAGGCCGAGATCCTCGCCCTGCTCGGCCGGCTCGTCGACGACACCGGCACCGCCCTGCTGTTCATCACGCACGACCTCGCGGTGGTCGCGGCCGGCACCGACCGGCTCGCCGTGCTGCGCCGTGGGCGGGTGGTGGAGACCGGTGCGACCGACGACGTGCTGCGGGCCCCCGCGGATCCGTACACCCGCGCGCTGCTGGCGGCGGCGCGGCTGACCCAGGGGGATCTCCCCGCCGCCGGCGGCGGCGCGGTGGCGCCGACCGCGCGCGGGTCGGACGTCTCCACCCCGGCGTCCGAGGCGACGACAACGGGGACGATCGCGTGACCGCCGATCCGCTGTTCGACGCCGCCGAACCGTCGTTGGACGCCGCCGATCCGTCGTTGGACGCCACCGGGCCGTCGTTGGACGCCACCGGGCCGTCGTTGGACGCCGCCGGGCCGTTGTTCGAGGCCACCGGGCTCCGGCGGAGCTACCGCCTGCCACGCACGTCGCCGTTCGGCCCACCCGGCGTCCGCCACGCCGTGCGCGACGTGACCCTGCGTCTCGCCGACGGGGCGGCGCTCGGCATCGTCGGCGAGTCCGGGTCGGGCAAGTCGACCCTCGTCCGCCTGCTTCTCGGGCTGGACCGGCCCGACGCCGGCACCGTCCGCTACCGGGGCCGGCCGGTCGTCCCCGGGCGTCCCCGGGCGCTGCGCTGGTTTCGCCGCGAGGTCCAGGTCGTGTTCCAGGATCCGGCCGGTTCGCTCGACCCGCGCATGACCGTCGGCGCGGCCGTCGCGGAACCGCTGGTCTGCCTCGGCGTTCCCGGCGACCATGACGAGCGGGTCGACGAGGTGCTGCGGGCCGTCGACCTCGACCCCGGCGTCCGCGGGCGTTACCCGCACGAGTTCTCCGGCGGCCAGCGCCAACGCATCGCCATCGCCCGGGCGCTGGCGCCCCGGCCGCGGGTCCTCGTCGGCGACGAACCGGTCAGCGCCCTGGACGTCGCCGTCCGCGCCCAGATCCTCGACCTGCTCGGCCAGCTCGCCGCGCGGCACCGCCTCGGCCTCGTGCTGGTCTCCCACGATCTCGGCGTGGTAGCCCGGCTCTGCGACCAGATCGCCGTCATGCGCGGCGGCACGCTGGTCGAGCAGGGTGCGACCGGCGACGTGCTGTCCCGGCCGGCCCACCCGTACACGAGGGCGTTGCTCGCCGCCGTGCCACGGCTGCCGCCGCCCTGACCGGCGCATGCAGGGGATGAGGTTCGCCGCAGTCCGATGAGGTTCGACCAGGAGGATGCGATGCCCGCACCCGGCGGCCCCGGCCCGTTCAGGCTGGGCTTCCTCACCCATGTGCACGGCCGTGGCCGCCCGGCCGGCGCCGTCTACCGCGAGGTGGTGGAGCTGTTCGTCGCCGGGGAGGAACTCGGGTTCGACGGCGGCTGGCTCGCCCAGCACCACTTCTCTCCCGACTACGGCCGGCTGCCGTCGCCGCTGCTGCTGCTCGCCGCGGCCGCCCAGGCGACCCGGCGCATCGAGCTGGGCACCGCCGTCGTGGTCCTGCCGCTGGAGGATCCGGTCCGGCTCGCCGAGGACGCCGCCGTCCTCGACGCGCTCAGCGGCGGACGCCTGCAGCTCGGGCTCGGCACCGGCGGCCCGAGCGCGCCCGCCTTCGGCGCCTTCGACCGTGACGTCGCCCGCCGCCGGGAGCTGTTCGACGCCGCGCGCGGCCGGCTGCGGGAGCTGCTGGCCGGGCAGCCGATCGCCGGGACCGACGGGCTGCGGCTGCACCCGCCCGCGCCGACCCTCGCCAGCCGGTTCTGGGACTCGACGACGAGCGCCGACGGGGCGCGGGCGGCGGCGCGGGCCGGCGACGGGTTGCTGCTGGGCATCGGCCCGGCGGGGTCCGCGCAGCGTCCCCTTGCCGACGTCTACCTCGCGGCCCACCAGGCCGCCCACCACGCCGTGGGCGGGGAGCCCGCGGGCGCGCGCCTCGCCGTCTCGCACGGGGTGTTCCCGGGGCCGGACCGCCTGGCCGCCCGGGTGGACCTGGCTCCCGACATCGCCCGGTTTCGCCCCTGGCTGGAGAACTTCGGGTTCCCCGCCGACCTCGACGACGGCGCCGCNCTCGACGCGATGAACGTCCACCACGGCCCNGTCGGCGTGGTGATCCACAGCCTCGCGACGAACCCGGTCGGCCCCACCGCGGTGTCCTACTTCATCGCCGCGGTGCAGGGCGAGGCCGGCGCGGCGGCCGACCTCGACGCGACCCTGCGCCGCATGGAGCTCATCGCCACCGAGATCGCCCCGGCGCTGGGCTGGCGACCCGCGGCCGGACCCATGCCCGCCGCGCCGCGCGTGCCCGACCCGCCACCGTCCCCGCCCCCGCCCGGCCCGCCGGCACCGGCCGGCCTGGGGACCTCCGCCGGACCTGGGAGGAAACGATGACCACCACCTCCGACGGGCGTTCGCGGCGGATGCTGACGCTCGGCGCCGTGCTGCAGGGCGCCGGCGGTCACATCGCCGGCTGGCGCCACCCGCTGTCCCCGCCCGACGGCGAACTCGACCTCGCCCATCACCTCCGGGTCGCCCAGACGCTGGAACGCGGCACCTTCGACGCCCTGTTCATCGCCGACGTCGTCGCGATCTCGGGGACGGACCTGGACGCGCTGCACCGCACCGCCCGGTCGGTCCGGTTCGAGCCCCTGACCCTGCTGGCCGCGCTGTCGACGGTGACCGAGCGGATCGGCCTGGTCGGCACCGCCAGCACGACCTACGGCGAGCCGTTCCACGTCGCCCGCAAGTTCGCCTCGCTCGACCATCTGTCCGCCGGGCGCGCCGGCTGGAACGCGGTGACCTCGGTGCTGCCGCAGGAGGCCGCGAACTTCGGCCGCGACGCCCACCTCGAACACGGGCTGCGTTACCGCCGCGCCGAGGAGTTCGTCGAGGTCGTCCGCGCGCTGTGGGACAGCTTCGACGACGGCGCCGTGCGGCGCGACACCGCCGCGGGTCGCTACTACGACCCCGCCGGCCTGCGCACCCCGCACCACCGCGGCGAGCACTTCGCCGTGCGCGGTCCGCTGAGCATCTCCCGACCCCCACAGGGCCACCCGGTCATCTTCCAGGCCGGTTCGTCGGAGGCGGGCAAGGACTTCGCCGCCCGTCACGGCGAGGTGGTGTTCACCGGGCAGGGCACCCTCGCCGGTGCCCAGCGGTTCTACGCCGACGTCAAGGCGCGGGCCGCGGCGCACGGGCGCAACCCGGACCACCTGCTGGTCTGGCCGGTCCTCGCGCCGATCGTCGGGGACACCGAGGCCGCCGCCCGCGCGCGGCGCGACGAGCTGCTGGAGCTCATCCACGACGACGTCGCCCGTCGCCTCGTCCAGGACACCGTCGGCGACGTGGATCTCTCCGGGTATCCGCTGGACGGGCCGCTGCCCGAGGTCGGCGAGACGAACCGCAGCCGTAGCCGCTCCGAGCAGATGCTCGACCTCGCCCGCCGCGAGAACCTGACGATCCGCGGGCTCGCCCGGCGGTCCTCCGGCGGCGGCATGATCACCGGCACGCCGGAGACGATCGCCGACCACGTCGAGGAATGGTTCACCGGGCGCGGCGCGGACGGCTTCAACGTCGGCTTCCCCTACCTGCCCGGCGCCGCCGAGGACTTCGTCGACCAGGTCGTGCCGGAGCTGCGCCGCCGCGGCCTGTTCCGCGAGTCCTACACCGAGACCACGTTGCGCGGGCATCTCGGCCTGCCGCGCCCGGTCGCCGCCCCGCGGCGGGACGACCCCGCCCACCGCGACGGCTCCCTCCCGGCCGCGCCGAGCACTCCACCAGGCACGGCACCCGGCACCCCGCCAGGCAGCACCCCGCCAGGCAGCACCCCGCCGGGCACCCCATCGGGCGCCGCGTCCGGCGTCGAGACGAGCGGGGCGGGAATCCGATGACGTCGACGCAGCCTCGCCGCAGCGGTCAGGTCCATCTCAACGCCTTCCTCAAGCCGCCGGGGGAGTTCCTCGCCGCCTGGCGGCACCCCCACGCCGTCGCCGACGCCGGGGTGAACATCCGGCACGTGATCGAGCTGGCCCGCACCGCCGAGCGGGGGACCTTCGACGCGATCTTCCTGGCCGACCTGGTCGGCGTCCCCCTGACCAGCCAGGAGGTGCTCTCCCGCGTCTCCGTCGTCAACGACTCCTTCGAACCNACGACCCTGCTCGCCGCGCTCGCCACCGCCACCACCCGCATCGGTCTCGTCGCGACGGCGTCGACGACCTACAACGAGCCCTACCACCTGGCCCGGACGTTCGCCTCGCTGGACCACCTGTCCGGTGGACGGGCCGGCTGGAACCTCGTCACCTCCCTCAACGACGCGGAGGCGCAGAACTTCGGGCTGGACAGCCACGTCGAGNACGAGCTGCGCTACGCCCGGGCCGCCGAGTTCCACGACGTGGTGACCGGGCTGTGGGACAGCTTCGACGACGACGCCTTCCGGCACGACCAGACCGCCGGGGTCTACTTCGACCCCGAGAAGATCCACTGGCTGAACCACGCCGGGACGCACTTCCGGGTCAGCGGGCCGCTGAACATCGCCCGGCCGCCGCAGGGCCGCCCGGTCGTCGTCCAGGCCGGCGCGTCCGAGACGGGCCGGGACCTCGCGGCCCGGGTCGGCGAGGTGATCTTCACCGCGCATCCGACCCTGCCGGGGGCGCAGGCGTACTACGCCGACATCAAGACACGGGCCGCGGCCGCGGGACGCGACCCCGACCACGTGATCGTGCTGCCCGCGCTGTCCACGATCGTGGGGCGGACCCAGGCCGAGGCCGAGGACAAGATCGCCGCGCTGCGCTCGCTGCTCGACCCGCGGGTCGCGCTCGCCGACCTGAGCTACCGGCTCGGCGGGTTCGATCTCACCGCGTTCCCGCTCGACGGCCCGCTGCCCGAGCTGCCGCCGTCCAACCAGAGCCTCAGCGGCCAGCGGCAGATCGTGGACCAGGCGCGGGCGAACAACCTGACCATCCGCCAGCTCGCCGACCAGATCGCCCGGGACGACCGGACGCTGGTCGGCACGCCGACGACCGTGGCCGACCACATCGAGGAGTGGTTCGACCAGCGCNCCGCCGACGGCTTCAACGTGATCTTCCCGTATCTGCCGGACGCGTTGAACGACTTCGTGGATCTGGTCATCCCCGAGCTGCGCCACCGCGGCCTGTTCCGCACCGCCTACACCGGCCGCACCCTGCGCGAGCACCTAGGCCTCCCGCGCCCACCGAGCCGTTACGCCTCCCGCTCCGTAGCGTCGACCTGACCTCGTCCCCGTCGACCCGGTCCCCGTCGATCCCGCCGGCGCCCGGCGCTGGGCCCGCCCTCAGGGCTTGTAGGCGACTGCGCCGTAGATGCTCACCTGGGCGTCGGTCAGCTCCGACAGCGGGATGGCCTTCACCCGGGCGGCCGGGTCTGTCGCGGTCGCGCCGTCGCCGGCCGGGTCGGTCTCGGCCGGGTCGGCGAGCTCGGGCCGCCAGCGGTGCACGACCTGCAGTCCGGGCTCGACGAGCTCCAGGCCGTCGAAGAAGCGCTCGACCTGGGCGCGGGTGCGCAGGTGCATGGGGACTCCGCTGGCCAGGTAGGCCCGCTCGACCTCGCGCATCGCCGGGTCGTGGTCGGCGGTCAGGTGGGTCAGCGAGACGTAGCTGCCCGACGGGAGNAGGTCGACGAGGTGGCGCATGATCCCGTACGGGTCGTCGCCGTCCGGGATGAAATGGAAGATCGCGATGAGGGACAGCGCGACCNGGCTGGTCAGGTCGAGGGTCTGGTGCAGCTCGGGGGCGGTGAGGATGCGGCGGGTGTCGCGCAGGTCCGCGTCGATGTAGGCGGTGCGTCCCTGTGGGGTGCTGGCCAGCAGGGCGCGGGCGTGGGCGAGCACGATCGGATCGTTGTCGGTGTAGACGATCCGCGCGTCGGGGGCCACAGCCTGGGCGACCTCGTGCAGGTTCGGCGAGGTCGGGATGCCCGTGCCGATGTCGAGGAACTGCCGCACGCCGAGTTCGGCGGCCAGGTAGCGGGTCGTCCGGGTCATGAACAGGCGGTTCTGCCGGACCACGATCCGGGAGTTCGGAAACACGCCGAGGACCTGTTCCGCGGTCTTCCGGTCGGCGGGGAAGTTGTCCTTGCCGCCGAGGNAGTAGTCGTACATCCGGGCCGGATGCGGCACGTCGACCTTCAGGTCGAAGCCGGTGCCCTCAGTCGCGTCATGCCCGTCTTCTTGGCGGATTGTCACGGAATCACCTTAGTGGGTGACCGCGCGCCTGCGGTGGGGGAGCGGGTGCATCCGGTACGTATCCCGTCCCCGCGGCCGAACCCGGGCCAGGGCCGGATGCGGTGCGTTGTGCACGGTCAGGGCCTGCGCAGCGGGCCCGACGCACCGCAGTGCCTGTCGCNTGCGCCGCACCGGCCGCCACCGGTGAAGGTTCGTGGTCGGGAGGGGCGCGCGCGGCCCTGGTCGTCAGGACGAGAGTGNGGCGGCCGGCCCCGGGACGGGCGCGAGCAGTCCCCGGTGTCGCAGCAGGGGCAGGACGCCCTCGGCGAACCAGTAGGCCTCCTCGAGATGGGGATGGCCGGAGAGGATGACGTGCTCGATGCCCAGATCGTGGTACTCGGCGATGCGGTCCGCGACCTCGGCGTGGCTGCCGACGAGCGCGGTGCCGGCGCCGCCGCGGACGAGGCCGAATCCCGCCCAGAGGTTCGGGGAGATCTCCAGCGCGTCGAGGCTGCCGCGGTGCAGGGCCGCCATCCGCTGCTGCCCGACGGACTCGGTCCCGGCGAAGCGCCGCTGCGCCGCCGCGATCGCCGCCGGGTCGAGCTGGGCGAGCAACTCGTCGGCGACCGCCCAGGCGGCGTCGGCGGTGTCCCGGGTGATGACGTGCAGCCGGATGCCGAACTGCAGCTCCCGGTCCTGGTCCTTGGCCAGGGCCCGCATCCGGTCGAGCCGTTCGGCGACGGCGGCCGGCGNCTCACCCCAGAGCAGGTAGGTGTCGGCCTGCCGGGCGGCGACGAGTTCGGCCGCGGGGGAGGCGCCGCCAAAGAAGATCGGTGGCGTCGGCTCGGGACGCTCGCGGACGGTGGCGCCCCGCACCGCGTAGTGCTCGCCGTCGTAGGTGAACGGCCGGCCCGTCCACGCCCCCCGGACGACCTGCAGGAACTCCTCGGTACGCCGGTAGCGGGCGTCGTGGTTCAGCCAGTCGCCGAAGCGCTGCTGCTCGTCGGCGTCGCCGCCGGTGACCACGTTGAGCAGCAGCCGGCCGCCGGAGATGCGCTGGTAGGTCGCCGCCATCTGCGCGGCGAGGGTGGGGCTGAGGAAACCGGGCCGCAGCGCCACGAGGAAACGCAGCCGGGTGGTCTCGCGCAGCAGGGCCGCGGTGGTGAGCCAGGCGTCCTCACACCAGGTCCCGGTCGGGGTGAGCACGGCCTCGTACCCGAGATACTCCGCCGCGGCGGCGATCTGGGCGAGGTAGCCGATGCTGGGCGGCCGCTGGGCGGCCGGTTGCAGGTGGGGGGTTTCCTTGGCGCTCACCGCGGCGGCGTCGAGGTTGCGGCTGTCCCCCGAGGTGGGCAGGAACCAGTGGGCGTGCACGCTCACGCGAGTCTCCCGGGTGGCCGGAGGCGAGGGGCGGGCGAGGGGCGGATCGGCGGGCCTGAGCCAGGAATCGGCGGCCTGAGGTGCGCATCGGCGGTGCGTCCGGACCGGTGGACGTGTGTCCCGCGATCCTGTCGGTGAATCAGCCGCTCGACGGGCCGGCCGCGGCACCGGTCAGGGGGACACCGAGCGGCGCGGGGCGCGACACAGCGCGCTGGCCACCCGGGCGAAATCGACGTGCAGGCGGCAGACCAGAGTGGGATCCCCGCGCATGAACCAACGGTATGCCCCTGCCGGGGTCCAGTCCATCGCCACGCCCGGTGAAACGCCGCACGGACGGTGCGGCCTGAGGCACGCTGAGAAGTGAGAACGCCGCAGCCCTCAGGGACGCAGCAGCACCTTGATCGCCCGGCGCTCGTCCATCGCCCGATAGCCCTCGGCGACCTCGTCCAACGGCAGTTCCAGATCGAAGATGCGCCCGGGTCGCACCCGGCCGGCAAGCACGTCGTCGAGCAGCTCGGGCAGGTAGGCGCGCGCCGGCGCCACCCCGCCCGCCAGCCGCACGTTCTTCATGAACAACGGGCCCAGGGGCAGGTTGCCCAGGGGGGCGCCGACGCAACCCAGCCGTCCACCGGGGTGGGCGACCGCGGCGGCCTGCTCCAGGGACTCCTGCGAGCCGACGCACTCCAGGACGGCGTCGGCCCCGTCGCCGAGCAGCTCGCCCACCTGCGCGATGCCCTCGGCGCCCCGACCGGCGACGATGTCGGTGGCGCCGAACTCGGCCGCCAGCTTCTGCCGGCTCGGCGTCCGCGACATCGCCACGACGCGTTCCGCCCCGAGGCGGCGGGCCGCGAGCACCGCGCACAGGCCCACCGCGCCGTCGCCGACGACCACGACGGTGGAACCCGGACCCACCCCCGCGCAGACCGCGGCGTGATGACCGGTGCCCATGACGTCGGACAGCGCCAGGACGTCGGGCAGCAACGCCTCGGGCAGCTCGGTGCCGACCCGGACCAGGGTCCCGTCGGCCAACGGCGCGCGGATTCGGTCGCCCTGGCAGGCGTCGGAGCGGGCGCCGGACCCGTCGTCGGTTCCCCAGACCGAGNCGTTCTCGCAGGAGGTGGGCAGGCCGGCGCGGCAGTACCGGCAGGTGCCGTCGCTGATCAGGAAGGGGGCGACGACCACGTCGCCCGGCCGCACGGTCGTGACCTCGTCGCCGATGTCCTCGACGACGCCGACGAACTCGTGCCCGATGCGCTTCGGGAACACGCTGGGCGTCTTACCGCGGTAGGGGTGCAGGTCGGAGCCGCAGATGCAGCTCGCGGTCACGCGCACCACCGCGTCGGTGGGGCGCTGGACGACCGGGTCGGGGAACTCCCGCAGCGCGATCTTCCCGACGTCCTCCAGCAGGGTCGCTCGCACAGCCCCATGCCTCCCTGACGCATCGTCGCGGCGATGACCCACCGCGGTCGCGGTGCGCTCCGACCGTGGCCCGGACGGAACCGTACCTGCCATCAGGACGCTATCCGATCCGGGACGATCGGGGCGCCGCGGCGGTTGCCCCGGCCGGTCGCTATCGTCCGTTCCATGGCCGATGTCGTTGCCGACCCCGCGCCGGGGGCGGGGNCCGTCGAGGAGGCCCTGGCGGCGGCGCGGGCCCTGCTGCGCAGCAATGCCTACGGCTTCCTCGCCACCCTGGGCTCCCACGGGGTTGCCCCCCACGTCCGGCTCGTCCAACACCTCGCCGTGACCGACGACCTCGTCGTGTGGATCGGCACCAGCCCGCGCTCCCGCAAGGTTGCCGACATCGCCGCGAACCCCGACATCCAGGTGATCTACGCGGTCGAGGACCGGGCGGCCTTCGCCTACCTGAGTGTCGCGGCGACCGTCAGCGTGGTCGACGACGAGCGCGAGCGCGCCGCGAAATGGGAGGACGGTCTGGCCGCCTTCTTCCCCGCCGGTCCGCTCGGGGACGACTTCGTGCTGCTGCGGCTCGACCCCCTGCGGCTGGAGCTGATGGACTTCACCCGCCGCCTGCACCCGGATCCGTTTGGCCTCCTTCCCGTCGTCGTCGAGCGCCACGCCGGAGTCTGGACGCCGACGCCGCCCGACCGCGCTCCCTGACGCCGACCGGGCGCTCTCGACGGCGCGGCTATTCGGGTCGGTACGCTTCGACGCAGGTCACGCCGGCCGGCCCGGCCGACGCCTCGTGGCGCGTCCCGGCGGGCAGGTCGAGCCGGTCGCCCGGGGCCATCGGCCACCGCTCGTCGCCCACGAAGAACGTGATCTCCCCGGCTGTGCAGACGAGCACCTTGTGCTCCGGGTGTGCATGGGCGGCGAACCAGGTGCCGGGGCCGGCCGACCAGCGCTGCGGGTCGAGGCCCTGCCCGCGCAGCGCCGCCTCCGCCTCCGCGGGCGCCACCGCACCGTTCGCCACGATTACGGAAGCCGGCCGCACCATGCCTGAACGGTAGTACCGCAGGGGGCGTCGTGCCACGCGGCGATCTCGTCGACCCTGACGGACGGGAGGTCCGTCACCGGGTCGAACCGGGCCCGTCGCCGGTCCGCTCGAGGGCGGCCAGGTAGTCCGAGGCGGCGAATCGGAACGGCCCGAGAGCATGGAGGTCCCAGGATCGATGGCCGTTTCGGAAATGCTGCCAACCGACCGTCTCGGGGGTCACCACAATGTCGGCGGTCAGCGGCCAGCAACCTGGTTCTCCGCAGCGACAGCCGAGCAGGACGGTATCGCCGTCGCCGAACCACGAGATCCGCGGTTCGCCGAGGAAGTGCCGGCTTGGCCAACGCACGTCGCGGTCGGTGCCCAGCCCCGCGTAGGCGCCCGCCCGATTCGGTGCCCCTTCGCTTCGGCAAACGGACGCTCGATTGTGCGGGCGAGATCCCGCACGCGGACTCCGTTCACCCACGGTTCGACGGCAGTGTCCGGCCCGGTCGGGAACGCCGCGGATTCGATGCGGAACTCGACTGTGTCCACCGGACAAACTTATCCGGCGCGTCGGGTGGACATGAACAGGACTTCATCGTGAAGGCTGGAGACGACGGGGACTGGCCGGGCTGGTGGTCATGGCGGATCCGGCGGCGCGTCAGGTGGCGATGGCCGCCGAGCGTGCTGCCGGATGCGGGAGCGGTCGGGACCGACGGGCTGGATCAGTCTGGGTATCGCGAGGAGGACGGATTCGCATGACGATTCTGGTGACGGGTGGGCGCGGTTCGGTGGCCCGCGCGCTGATCGACGAACTGCTGGCCGTGGACGCGCCGGTGCGCGTGGTGAGCCGGGATCCGGCCCAGGCGGACGTGCCGGCGGGCGTGCAGGTCGCGGCGGCAGACCTGGCTCGGCCGGAGTCGATCCCGGCGGTGCTCGACGGCGTCCGCGCAGTGTTCCTCTACGCGGAGCCGGCGGGCATCGACGGTTTTCTCGACGCCGCCGCGGCCGCGAAGGTCGAACGGATCGTGCTGCTGTCCTCGCAGTCGGCGCAGGAGCCCGATCGCTCGAACCCGATCGCCCAACGCCACGTGGTGGTGGAGGAGGCGATCGCGGCGTCCGGGCTGGCGTGGACCTTCGTCCGGCCCGGGGCGTTCGCCACGAACGCGCTGGCCTGGGCGCCGTCGATCCGGGCCCAGGGCGTGGTGCGCGGTGCGTATCCCGAGTCCCACTCCGCGCCGATCCACGAGCGGGACATGGCCGAGGTGGCCGCCCGCGCGCTGCTCGAACCCGGCCACGAGGGACAGCGCTACGCCCTCACCGGCCCGGAGTCGTTGCCGNCACGAGGGCAGGTCGAGGTGATCGGCGAGGTGATCGGCCGTCCCCTGCGCTTCGAGGCCGTCCCGCTCGACGAGNCCCGGGAGCAGCTGCTGGCGCAGATGGGCCCGTCGGCCTGGCCCGGGATTGCCGACACGCTGCTGCGGTACCAGGCGGACAGCGACGGCAGGCCGGTAGCGGTCTCGGACACCGTCGCCGCCGTCACGGGTCGGCCGGCGCGCACCTTTGCCACCTGGGTCGCGGATCACGCGTCGGCCTTCCGTCCCGAGCGGTAGCCGTGCCGCGCAACCGGATTGCGCGGGCTCCGGTGGGAAACGACCTGGGGTGTGTTCGACCAACTTGTGGACGCGATGTCCGGTGCCTGGTGGACCTACCTGCTGGTCTGGGGAATCTGCCTGCTTGACGCGGTCCTGCCGGTCGTCCCCAGCGAGACGATGGTCATCACCGGCGGGGTGCTCGCGAGCTCCGGCGACCTCAACCTCATCCTGATCATGGTTGTGGGGGCCGTCGGGGCGTTCGCGGGCGACAACCTCGCCTATGGCCTGGGGCGCCTGTTCGGTGAGCGCGTCNCCCGCCTGGTCGTCCGGGGACCGCGCGGGGAGCGAACGCTCGACTGGGCCCGGCGCACCCTCGACCGCCGCGGCGTCACCCTGATCATCGCCGCCAGGTTCGTGCCGGGCGGCCGGACCGCCACCACCTTGGTGGCGGGTACCACCCACTTCGACTACCGGCGGTTTGTGCCGGCGGCCGCGGTCGGCGCCATCGGCTGGAGCGGCTACAACGCGTTGCTCGGCTTTGTGGGCGGTTCCACCTTCACCGACGCGCCGTGGAAGGGCTTCATCCTCGCGTTCGGGCTCGCGGGGACGGTCACCGTGGCGATCGAGGGCGGCCGGTGGCTGTGGTCGCGACGGCATCCCCACGATGACCGAGCAGCGGGCGACGGCGGGGCCGACGAGCGTGAGACCGACGAGCGTGAGACCGACGAGCACGGGGGAAACGAGCACGGGGGAAACGAGCACGGGGCCGACGACCCGCGGGCCGGGCGCGCGCGGGGAAAACGGGCGCGGGGCGGGCGTGCGTGGGCGGGCGACCGTGACGCGGTAGGTCAGCCCGCAAGCACGGCGGAGATTCTCGCCCCGGTGAGCCCGCCCAGATCCGACACCGGGATCCACCGGTGATCGGTGACCTCGTCGAGGCGCAGGTCCACCGTGCCCGGACCGGTGGACCGCAGGATCTGGAAAATGAACCGGAAATCGTAGTGGGTGTGTTCCGGCTCGCCCTTCTCCGGATTCTCGGGAATCGCGTGGACGTCAATGTCGACCGGAAGACCGCGCAGGGNCCGGACCGCCGAGGGAAGAACGCCGGTCTCCTCGGCGAGTTCCCGCAGGGCGGCGGCCACGAGGGTGGCGTCGGTGTCGTCGACGTGACCGCCCGGGAAAAGCCAGCGGTCGAGGGTGCNGTGGCGGACCTGAAGGACGCGAAAGGTCGTGTCCACGGCGATCGCTCCGCAGGTCACGTGGCCTGGCAGGGTGGTGCGGGCGGTGACCGGCGCCGCGGTGGCCGCCAGGTCGAGCAGCGGGATCAGCCCCTCGGCCTCCGTCGGGTACGCGACCAGATAGTCCCGAAGCACGGAGATCACCCGATCGTTCAATCTGTAATCCTCATTCATCGTCGGTACTCATTATCGGTACTCATTGTCCGTACTCATCGTGGGTGCTCGTCGTCGGTGCGTGGCCGGGGTGGTCGGACGTTCGGCCGGTCCCCGAACCCCACGGCCTCATGATGGCACGGGNGCTGCCTTTCTCTGGTGCGACCGCCGGTCATGCCGCGTTGACGGCCGGGTGTTGACGGCCGGGTAACGGGTCGGCGGTCGGTCCCGGACACTGTGCCGGGCGGCGGCGTGGTCACCACGCCGCCGCGGACCGTGGCCCTCAGCGGCCACCCGCGGCGCCGGTCGCCGTGGGCCGGGCTCGGACGTGCATCCGCTCGCCCTGGGGACCGAACAGNCTGAGCAGCTCGAGCGGGGCGGGGTCCGGATTGCCGAACCAGTGCGGTGTGCGGGTGTCGAACTCCGCCGCCTCGCCCGGCCCGAGGAGCAGGTCGTGCTCGCCGAGCACCAGCCGCAGCCGCCCGGACAGCACGTACAGCCATTCGTAACCCTCGTGCACCCGCTGGTCGGGCGGGCCCGCCGGGGAATGCGCCGGGTAGACCATCTTGTAGGCGCGCGGNCCGCCCGGGCGTCGCGTCATCGGCAGGAAGACGACTCCGTCGCGGACGGTCGGCCGCGGGTGGATCCGGGGATCTCCGGTCGCCGGCGCGTCGACCAGTTCGTCGAGGGTCACCTGGTGTGCCCGGGCGAGTGGGAGCAGCAGCTCCAGGGTCGCTCGCCGCCCGCCGGACTCCAGCCGCGACAGCGTGCTCACCGAGATCCCGGTCGCGGCGGACAACTCGGCGAGGGTCGTCCGGCGGGCGCGGCGCAGGGCCCGCAGCCGCGGGCCCACCCGGTCGAGAACCTCGCGTCCCGGTGGTTGCGGGTCGGTGTCGGCCATGGGGCCCATTTGCCGTGCCGGCAACTCCCGTTGTCAAGTCCGGGTCGTCGCCGTCAAGTCCGGGTCGTCGCCGTCAGGTCCGGGTCGTCGTCGCCGTCAGGTCCGGGTCGCCGGCGGCGGCGAGGGCGCGGGTGGCGAGCTCGGCGTAGAGCGCGGCGCCGTCGGGCAGGACGGTCTCGTCGAAGCGGGCGCGGGGGCTGTGGTTGAACGGCGCGGTGTTCGGGTCGGCGCCCGCGGCGGTCGCGCCGAGGGCGACGAAGCTGCCGGGCACCTGCGCCAGCACCCGGGAGAAGTCCTCCGAGCAGGCCAGCGGGTGCGCGAGGGCGGTGTAGCGGCGTTCGCCGAACGTCTCGGCGACGGCGCGGGCGGCGAGCGCCGTCTCGGCCGGATGGTTCACGGTCGCCGGGCGTTCGGGCACGTACTCGACGTCCGCGGTGACACCGTGTGCGTCGGCGATGNCCCGCAGCAGCCGGCGGGCGGCCTGCTCGACCAGCTCGCCGGTGGCCGGGGAGAAGGTGCGCACGGTCGCCTCGAAGTACGCCTCGTCGGGGATCACGGTGCGTCGGGTACCGGCCCGCAGGACGCCGACGGTCAGCACCACCGGGTCGAACACGTCGAACCGGCGCGTCACCATCGTCTGCAGGGCGAGGACCATCTCGGCGGTGGCGACGACCGGGTCGTGCGCGCGGTGCGGCATGGAGCCGTGGCCGCCCTCGCCGCGCACGGTGACGCGCAGCATCGCCGAGGCCGAGGTGATCGCGCCCGTCCGGCCGCCGAACTGCCCGCGGGGGAGTGCCGCGGAGAACACGTGCAGCCCGTAGGCCGCCGACACCCGCCGTCCGGAGGCGTCGAGCACCCCCTCGTCGATCATCTGCTGGGCACCCTCCCAGCCCTCCTCGCCGGGCTGGAACATGAACACGACGTCGCCGGGCAGCCGGTCGCGGCGCGCGCTGAGCAGGTGCGCCGCGCCGACCAGCATGGCGGTGTGCAGGTCGTGGCCGCAGGCGTGCATCACGCCCTCGACGGTCGAGGCGTGGTCGAACCCGGTGCTCTCCTGCACCGGCAGCGCGTCCATGTCCCCGCGCAGCAGCACCGCCGGCGCCGGCCCCGGACCCGCGCCCTCGCCGGTGCCGCGCAGGACCGCGGTCACCGAGCTCGCGCCGCGGCCGGTGGTGACCTCCAGCGGGAGCCCGTCGAGGGCGGCGAGGACCTTGTCCTGCGTCCGCGGCAGATCCAGGCCGATCTCCGGCTCGCGGTGCAGGCGACGCCGCAGGTGCACGAGGTCGTCCGACAGGGATCGCGCGTCGTCGAGCACGGACATGGCTGGTCCTCTCGGTGGGCGGGGAGGGGAAGGGCTCGACCACCGGTGAGGTGCGACGGTGCCCGGACTGAGCCTGCACGAGAGTGTGGCGAACCCGCGTCGGATGATCATCCCGCCGTGGTCGGTGGCGGACCTACGGTAGCCGTGGGATCAGCCGACTGCGGCGGCAGACCACTATGCACGTCGACCGCATCGACCACCTCGTGCTGACCGTGGCCGACGTCGAACGCACCGTTGACCGGTACGCGCGGGTCCTGAGGATGACGCCGGTGACATTCAGCGGCGGCCGGCGGTCGGCGGCCGGCGGCCGTTGGCCGTTGGCTTTCGGCCGGCTGAAGCTCGACCTGCACGAGGCCGGCAGTCGGAACAGGTCGCCACGCCTGCATAATGCAGGTCCGGCAGCTAGAATGCAGTCATGACCGCGATCACCATTCGTGACGTGTCAGATTCGACTCTCGCGGCGTTGAAGGTCAAGGCCGCCCAGAGCGGGCGGAGCCTGCAGGCCTACCTGCTCGACCTGGTCACCCGTGAGGCACGNACGCCGAGCCTGGCGGACATGATGGCCCGCCTTGACCGCGAGACGCAGTCCGACGTCGATACCTCGGACATCCTCGCCGCGATCGACGAGGGCAGGGAGCGCCGTTGAGGGGCGGCGAGACGGCGGTCATCGACTGTTCGGCGTTGGTGCGAACGCTGACAGATCACGGCACGGGCGGCGTTGCCGTGCGCCGTCGGCTCACCGGTGTCGAGTCGCTTCTGGCACCCGGCCTGCTCGACTACGAGATGATTTCAGCACTGTTCGGGATGCGCCGGGGAGGCAAGCTGACCGAGCGGGAGATGGGGAAGGCGGTCGCCGACTATCAGCTTCTGCCGCTGGTGCGACACGAAACCCTGGTTCTGTGGCGGCGCGTCCGCGAGCTGCATCACACCCTCAGCGCCTACGACGCGCAGTACGTCGCGCTCGCCGAGACGCTGGGGCTTCCTCTGATCACCAGCGACGCCCGGATCGCGCGTGGCGGTGTCGCCACCTGCACGATCGAGGTGTACGCCTGACGTCGTCAGCGGGGCGCAGCCAGATCACCGGATCGCGGCGGAAGGACGAGCCGGTGGCCGGGACGCTGGCATGATGCGGCCTCGTTCGGTCCGGTCATCGAGTCATCGCTGTGACGGCGCCGAGCCGTCAGGCTCCACCGCCTGACGGGCCTGCCCGGGCACGGTCTCGTCAGATGTGTGCGCATCAGGTTCGTTCGCGTCGCGTTCACTGGTATCGGGTTCGTCGGAGCAGGAGTCGGAGTCGAGGGCGGTCTCGTCGGGTCCGTTCGGGATGCCGGCGGCGCGCAGCACCAGGGTGCCGAGCAGGGCGACGGCCAGGTTGAGCGCGAACGCCGTCACGGCGATGTAGCCGGCATGGCCGAGCCCCGGCACGGTCGCCAGCGACCCGCCGAAATGGCGGGCGGCCGCGCTGTGCTGCCCGTACGCCTGCGCGGTGCCGTAGCACATGCCCACCAGCCAGCCGGCGAGCAGCGCCCGCCGGTGCAGCCGGGGCCGCCACAGGGCGAGGACGACCGCCGGGAACGTCTGCAGGATCCACACCCCGCCGAGCAGCTGCAGATTGATCGAGTTCTGGGTGTCCAGGCCGAGGACGAACAGCAGCGCCCCGGCCTTCACCAGCAGCGACGCGACCTTGGACACGGCGGTCTGCTCGGCCGCCGTCGCGCCCGGCCGCAGGTGCCCGACGTAGATCGTGCGGGTGAACAGGTTCGCCGCCGCGATCGACATGATCGCGGCGGGAACCAGCGCGCCGATCGCGACCGCGGCGAACGCGACGCCGGTGAACCACGCCGGGAACTCCCGCTCGAACAGCAGCGGCACCGCCAGGCGCGGGTTCGTGGTGTGCACCCCGGCGGCGATCGCCACGTAGCCGAGCAGCGCGAGGAAGGCCAGCAGCAGGGAGTACAGCGGCAGGACGGCGGTGTTGCGGCGGATGACCTCCCGGCTGCGGGTCGCCAGCACGCCGGTGATCGCGTGCGGATACAGGAACAGCGCCATCGCCGAGCCGAGGGCGAGGGTGCCGTAGGCGAGGAACTCCTTCGGCCCGGGGATGAACACGGCCGTCGCCGGGTGGCCCGCCCCCGCCCCGGCCGCGGCGGCGTTCNCCGCGTCGAACTTGTGCTCGGCCGCGTCGAAGATCGCGCCGAAGCCGCCGAGCCGGTGCGGGAGGACGGCGACGGCGACCAGCACGACGGCGTAGATGAGCAGGTCCTTGGCGAACGCGATGAGCGCCGGCGCCCGCAGACCGGCGGTGTAGGTGCAGGCGGCGAGGACAGCGAACGCCACGATGATCGGCAGGTCGCGGACGACCGGGTTGGCGCTGTTCGTCCCGACGCCCATCACCTCCAGCACCGCCTGCATGCCGACGAGCTGCAGGGCGATGTAGGGCATGGTCGCGACGATGCCCGTGACGGCGACCGCGAGGGCCAGGGCACGCGAACCGTACCGGCCGCGGACGAGATCGGCCGGGGTGACGTAGCCGTGCCGGTGCGCCACGGTCCACAGCCGGGGCATCAGGACGAAGACGATCGGCCAGACGATGGTGGTGTAGGCGACGGCGAACCAGCCGGACACGGCCCCCGCCGCGTACATCGCGCCGGGCACGGCGACGAACGTGTACGCGGTGAAGATGTCGCCGCCGATGAGGAACCAGGCGACGAACGAGCCGAATCCGCGCCCGCCGAGCCCCCACTCGTCGAGGCTCGCCAACGGTCCCGGCCCGGTGCGCCGCCAGCGGACAGCGCCGAATCCGAGGATCGCCACCGCGGCGAACAGGGTGGTGAACACCGCGAACTCCACCCCGTGGAAGGGGGTGTGCGGCGACTCGGCGGCGAGCGGAGCACCGGCGGTCGGCGCCAGGCCGGCGCCGACCGCCGTCACCGGTCCCCCCGGCCGCCGGCGGTCTCCCGCCCGCTGGTGCGGCCCAGCAGCCAGGTGCAGCCGGCCATCCCGGCTGCACCGAGCAGGAGCCACAGCAGCGTGTACCAGTAGAAGAACGGAAATCCCCACAGCCGCGGCCCGTGCCGCGCGTAGGTGCCGACCAACAGCAGGGCGACGACCTGCACCGCGAGCACGACCGCGGCGACGGTCCGCCCGACGACCCCGCCCGTCCACGCGGGCGGCCGCCCCGACCGGCGGGGGGTGTGGGATCGGCGGGGGCGACCGCCGGGATCGGCGGTGCCACGGGCATGCGTCATCCGGCGTCACTCCTGAGGAGAGATTGCACAGGGGAGTCGGATGATGACTATAGGTTGCGATCTTTGTGGGTTGTGGTGCAGCGGGCCCGTGGCGTGTGGCCTTCGCGGGGTACCGTGATCAGCTCGATGCCGTGCTGGCGACGACCGCGGTGGTCGCGGCGGCGGCGGCCGCCTGCTGCGCCTCCTGGATGACCTTCCGGACGATCGGCGCGATCGGTGTCTGCTCCGTTGCGGCCGCGATGCGAGCCTTGGCGTGGCGACGGTCGGCGCGCTGCGGAGCGACCACCTCCAGCAGACGAGACGGCCCGGACAGGGCGAGCACGGTGCCCGTGCGCGGGTCCAGCGGACCGTCGCCGGCCGCGGCTGCCCGCAGCCGCTTCACGACCTCGTCACGCGCCTCGGCGCGCAGGACGGGATGATGCGTGATCCGCACGACCAGGACCCGGTCGCGCCGGCGCCCGAGCACCCCGGCGTCGACGAGCCCGTCGACGGTGCGGGACCAGACCCCGCCGATCGCCCCGTCCAGGCGGCGGAGCTGGTCGGCCGCCCGCCGCCCGCGGACCGTGCCGAGCGTCGCGTGGACGTCGGCGAGCAACGGGTGCGCGGGTCGGGCACCGATCGGCGCGAGCCGCCGGCCGTCCTCCTCGACCAGCCCCGCGAGCCCCAGNTCGGCGACGAGCGCGCCGCACAGCGCCACGCCCAGCGGCTGGCGGGAGGAGTTCACCGGAGTCCCGCGGTCCGGGTCGAGCGCGAGCAGCAGCAGGTCCTCGGCGAGCAGCACGGCCGTCGTCCTCCTCCGGGATCGTCCTCGTTCGGGATCGTCCCCCTCCCGAACCCGAACCGATCCGGAACCGAACCGTTCCGGAATCGAACTCCTCCAGATCGGACGGAGCGGGACCGGCCCCATTCTGCAGACGAGGATCATGCCCTCGCCGCCGCGAGCGCAATCCTCCGTCGCCCGGCCGACAGTCGAACCACCCCGCAACCCCCCAAGCCGCACAGCCAGGATGCAGGGGAGAGCGCCTTCATGGTGCTTCCACCCTCGCCTCCTCGCGGGGGCGGGGCCGCCGCTGCTGCGGGCACTCAGAGCCAGCCNGACTCCTCGGCGGTGCGCAGGGCCTCCATCCGATTGCGGGTGCCGGTCTTCGCGATCACGGACGACAGGTAGTTGCGCACGGTGCCCTCGGAGAGGAACAGCCGCCCGGCGATGTCGGCGACGGTCGCGCCGTCGCGGGCCGCGACGAGGACGTCCCGTTCCCGCCCGGTGAGCGGGCTCGCCCCGCCGGCGAGGGTGGCGGCGGCGAGGGTCGGGTCGACGACCCGCTCCCCGCGGGCGACCCGCCGGATCGCGGCGGCGAGGGCCTCGGCGGGCGCGTCCTTGACGACGAAGCCGAGCGCGCCGGCCTCCATCGCCCGGCGCAGGTAGCCGGTGCGGCCGAAGGTGGTCACGATCAGGACCTGGGTCGTCGGCGTGGTGGCACGCACCGCCGCCGCGGCGGCCAGCCCGTCGATGCCGGGCATCTCGACGTCCATCAGCACGACGTCCGGGCGCAGCGCGCCGACCGCGGCGACCACCTCGTCGCCGCGCCCGACCTGGCCGACGACCTCGATGTCGTCCTCCAGGGAGAGCAGCGCGGCGAGCGCGCCGCGGACGAGATGCTGGTCGTCGGCCAGCAGAACCCTGATCACGAGCGTGCCGCCGCCGGCTCCGCGGGGCCGCCGGTCCCCTGCGCGAGCGGAGGGTCCGCAGGAGCCGCGGGGGCCGGTGGCGCGACGACGACCCGCAGCCGGAAGCCGGGCGAGGGGTCGCTCGCGGCCGCGGGCCCGGTTTCGATCCGGCCCCTCGCCGCCGCGACCCGCTCGGAGAGCCCCGCCAGGCCCGTGCCCCCGCGAGGGCCCGTGGTACCGCCAGGGCCCGCGGCCCCGCCAGAGCCACCGCCACCGCCTGTGCCACCGCCGGAGCCCGGGGCGCCGCCGGAGCCCGGGGCGTCGCCGGAGCCCGGGGCGTCGAGGCCCGCGGCGTCGGCGGGGCCGGCGCCGTCGTCGACCACCTCGATGCTGCGGTCGTCGACGGTGACGCGCAGGTGCTGCGCGCCGCTGTGGCGCACCGCGTTGGTCACGCCCTCGCGGACCACCCAGCCGAACAGCTCCCGCAGGCCCCCGGGCACCTCGTCGACGGATGCGGGCAGCTCGGCCCGGATGCCCGCCGCGGCGAGCACCTCACGGGCCGCGGCGAGCTCGGTGACCAGGCTGACCTCCCGGTAGCCGGCGACGGTGGCCCGCACGTCGGCCAGGCCCTGCCGGCCGAGTGCGGCGACCTCGGCCATCTCGCGGGCGGCGCGCGCCGGGTCCCGCTCGGCCAGCTTCGAGGCGAGCTCCGCCTTCACCGTGATCGTGGTGAGCGCGTGGCCGAGCAGGTCGTGCAGGTCGCGGGCGATCCGCAGCCGCTCCTGCTCCTTGGCCAGCCGTTCGATCTCCCGATGGGCGCGGGACAGCTCGACCTGGTTACGCGCGCCCGCCCGCACGAGCATGGTCACCGCGGCCAACAGCACGGGCCCGGACAGCGACCACTGCTCACCGTGGGAGTGCCACCACGTGACGTGCTCGGGCAGCCAGGTGTCGACGGCGGCGATCAGGAGGATCAGCGGGACGGCGACGACCGGACGCAACAGCAGGACGAGGGCGACGGCCAGGTAGATCGTCATCACCAGGCCGCCGCCGCCGGCGACCGGCAGGTAGGCGGCGATGCAGGCGGTCATGCCGAGCAGCAGCGGATTCCGCAGCTCCCGGNGGCCACGGAAGGCGACCAGCGGAACCGCCCACAGGTAGAGCAGGCTGAACCCGACGAGCACGGCGCAGCCGAACACGACGACGACGGCGCCGTCGTGCAGGGCGAGCATGTCCGAGACGGCGTAGCCGAGATAGATCAAGAAGATGCCGGCGACCCGGCGCCACCGCCAGGGGTCCAGGTGGAGGCCGCCCCGCTGATCCATCCGCACCGGCTGCGGCAGNGCCGGCTGCAACAGCCAGCGGCGCAGTGCCCCCAGCGGGGATGTCCCGACCGCGCCCGAGCCGGCCGACCCGGACATCGTCCTCACCCGCCCACTCGCTCAGCCTGCTCAGTCGGCCCTGGCTGCTCGGTCGGCCCTGGCTGTTCGGTCGGCCCTGGCTGTTCGGTCGGCCCTGGCTGTTCAGCCTGTTCGGTCCGCCGGAGGATGACGAGTTGCTGGGTCGCCCGGGTCATCGCGACATAGCGGTCGACCGCTCCTTCGATGCCGTCGCCGAACGCCTCGGGGTCGACGAGGACGACCAGGTCGAACTCGAGCCCCTTGGACAGCTCCGGGGTCAGTGACCGGACGCGGGGCGTCGTCGGCAGCGCCGCGTCCCTGCCGTCGCCGGTACCGATGACGCAGGCGATCCCGTCGGGCTGCGCGGCGAGCCAGGTGTCCAGGATCGAAGCCAGCTCGGCGGTGGACCCGTGCACGACGGGCACGCCGCTGCTGCGGATGGAGGTCGGCACGTTGGCGTCGGGGAGCACGGCCCGGATGACCGGCTCGGCCTGCGCCATGACCTCCGCCGGCGTCCGGTAGTTGATGCTCAGGGGGGCCAGCGTGATCCGGTCGAGCCCGATCCGCCCGAGCCGCTCCTGCCACGACTCGGTGAACCCGTGCCTGGCCTGGGCCCGGTCGCCGACGATGGTGAAGCTTNGCGACGGGCAGCGCAGCAGCAGCATCTGCCACTCGGCGTCGGTCAGTTCCTGCGCCTCGTCGACGACGACGTGTGCGAAGGGGCCGGCGAGCAGGTCCGGGTCGGTGCTGGGCAGGGCGTTCTCGTCGACCAGGATGTCGTGGAAGTCCTCGCCGCGCAGCATCGTCACCAGGCCCGCACCGTATTCGTCGTCGGCGGCCGCGCTGAAGGAGTCCACGACCCTGGCCATGTGCTCGCGGTCGGCGGCGACCCGGGCGGCATGCCGACGCTGACGGCGGGCCGCCTCCGGGTCACCGAGCCGTTGGCGGGCCGCGTCGAGCAGCGGCAGGTCGGACACCGTCCAGGCCCGCGCGTCCGGGCGCTGGAGCCGCGCGACCTCGTCGGCGCTGAGCCAGGGAGCGCACGTGCGCAGGTAGGCGGGCACCGACCACAGGTCCGCGACGAGGTCGGNCGCCTCGAGCAGCGGCCACGCCCGGTTGAACGCCGCACGCAGCTCCCGGTTGCGCAGCAGCGACCTGCGCAGCAGCTCCGCCGGGGCGTCACCGTCGTGGGAGTCGATCAGGATCGTGAGCAGTTCCGCCCAGACCTCCCCGCGCGCCTCGTTGTGGGCGGTGCCGGGCGCCGGTGCGTCGAACGCCTCGGCCCAGTCGCCCGCGCTCAGCCAGATGTCGTTCCAGTGGGTCGTGACCGTCATCCCCTTGGTGGGCGGCTCCTCGTAGAACCGGACGGCCGTCTCGATCGCCTTGACCAGGTTCGCGGACGACTTCAGCAGCGCCACGTCCGGATCGGCCTCGATCGTCGCCGAGGCTCCCTCGGCGACGAGGTCCCGCAGCGTGCAGGTCTGCACGCCCTCCTCGCCGAGGCTGGGGATGACGTCGGCGACGTAGGTCAGGTAGGGCTGGTGCGGCCCGACGAACAGCACACCGCCGCGGCGGTGACCGAGGCGAGGGTCGGAATAGAGCAGGTAGGCGGAGCGGTGCAGCGCGACGACGGTCTTGCCCGTACCCGGACCGCCGTCGACGACGAGGGCGCCGGCCGATCCGGCGCGGATGATGGCGTCCTGGTCGGCCTGGATGGTGCCGAGCACGTCGCGCATCCGGGCCGACCTGGCGCCGCCCAGGCTGGCGATGAAGGCGGNCTGGTCGTCGAGCGCGGCGTGCCCGTCGAACCCGTCCGGGGTGAACACCTCGTCCCAGTAGTCGCTGATCCGGCCGCGGGTCCAGCGATACCGGCGGCGGCTTGTCAGGCCCATCGGATTGGCGTGGGTCGCACCGAAGAACGGCTCGGCCGCGGGGGAGCGCCAGTCGAGCAGCAGCCGGCGGCCCGCGCTGTCCGCGAGGCCGAGGCGTCCGACGTACACGGGCTCGGGATGGTCGGCGTGGACGATGTGCCCGAGGCACAGGTCCAGACCGAAGCGACGCAGGGCGCGCAGGCGAGCGGTCAGCCGGTGAATCTCCAGGTCTCGGTCCAACGCCTGCTGGCCCGTGCCGCCGGGTGCCCTGCGTTCGGCGTCGAGGCGGCCGGCCAGGTCGGCGATCGACTGCTCGAGGCTCGCCGCGATGGCCGTGAAGTGCCGTTCGTCGTCGGCGATCAGCTTTGGGTCGGCCTTGGGAGCGAGGCGGTCGGGCAGATCGAACGCGCTGGTGGTCTGGGGGTTCACGGCATCAGGTCCGATCTGGGGCTCGTGACCCCGCGCGACCTCGTCGTCGACGACAACACCCGCATTCCGTGACTCTCCTCTTCCNCAGCTTCTGGCCTCGGCCAGCGATTCTGCGGCACGCCCCGGGTCTTGCCGCAAGCCCCCCAGTGTGCTATAGCTTGAAAGTGGAAGAGAGTGAGTGCTACCTCTCCCGCGTGCGCGCCGGTCAGGTGCGGAGCTGGTCCCGCAGATAGGCCCGGCCGGCGGCGGCGCCGAGCACGACGGTCCACACCGCCAGGGTCGCCAGGCCGCGCCCGCCGATCCAGCCGCCGGCGAGCACCGCCCGCCCGGCCTGCGCCGACCAGTACATGGGCAGCAGCTTCACGACGTCGGCGAGCCAGCCCGGGAAGTTCTCCACCGGCACCCAGATCCCGCCGGCCAGCGCCAGCAGGCTGAACACCCCACCGGTGATCGCCTGCATGTTCTCGGGACGCACGAGGTAGCCGAGCCAGATCGCGAAGGCCGCGAGCGGCACCAGTCCGAGCAGGATCGACGCGCCCGCGCCGAGGTACGTCCCGGCCGACAGCCGGATCCCCCGCATCGCGTCGCCGGCCCCGAACACCGCGACGATCGGCAGCACCGCCAGGGTGAAGCCGGTGGTCGCCTTGGCCAGCACGTACTGCGGCCCGGTCAGGGCGGTCAGCCGTAGCTGCCGGTTCCAGCCGATCGACCGCTCGGTCGCGATCCGCCCGGCGCTGCCGAGGACGGCGTTCATCGCCCCGAACGACGCCATGCTGATCATGATGTAGGGGGCGACGGCGAGGTCGCCGAGGCGGTCGCCCGCGCTCCCGGCGGTGAACGCGCCGAACAGGATGATCGGCAGGAGCAGGGTGAAGATCAGCAGTCGGGTGTTGCGCCAGACCCGGGTGATCTCGGACCGGACGTAGCGGACGTAGGTCAGCACCGCGTCCGCGGTGCCGCTGCCGGCCTGGGTGCCGCCGGCCCGGATGCCGGCGGACCTGACGGCCGTGGCGGAGGTGGCCGTGGCGGAGGTGGCCGTGGCGGAGGTGGCCGTGGCGGAGGTGGCCGTGGCGGAGGTGGCCGTGGCGGAGGTGGTCGTGGGGTCTGCCGCCCTGGGGCTGGCCGCCGGGGTGGAGGCGGTTGCGGGGTTGCCGGTCACCGGGTGATCTCCTGTCGGGCGCTGGGGTCGGTGGCGTCGTCGGTGGTCAGCGCGACGAAGGCGTCTTCCAGGCCGGCGCCGACGACCTCGATGTCCTCGGCGGCCGGGTGGGCGGCGAGCAGCGCACGCAGGGCCGCGTCGCTGTCGGGGCAGGTGAGCGTGACCGCGTCACCGCGGCCCTCGACCCGGGCCACCCCCGGCAGCCGGCCGAGCCCGGCGAGCCCGGCCGCGTCCAGCCCGCGCAGCGTGGCCCGGATCGTCCGGCCGCCGACGAGCGCCTTGACCTCCGTGGCCGGGCCGTCGGCGATGACCCGGCCGCGGCGCAGCAGGACGATCCGGTCGGCGAAGGCGTCGGCCTCCTCCAGGTAGTGGGTGGCGAACAGCACGGTCCGCCCGCCGGCCGCCCAGGCCCGCATCGACGCCCAGAACGCCCGGCGGCTCGTCACGTCCATCGCGGCCGTCGGCTCGTCGAGGACGATCAGGTCGGGGTCGGGGAGCAGGGCCAGGGCGAAGCGGACCCGCTGGCGCTGGCCGCCGGAGAGCCGATCGGTGCGGGTGTCGGCGAGATCGGCGACCCCGGCGCGGGCCAGCACCTCCCGGGTCGGCAGCGCGCGGGGGTACAGGGCGCGCACGGCCGCCAGCATCTTTCCCACGGTGATCTCGGGCAGCAGCCCACCGTTCTGCAGCATCGCGCCGACCAGCCCGGCGGTGCACGCCTGGCGGGGGGAGCGGCCGAACAGCTGGACCTCGCCGGAGTCGGGGCGGGTCAGGCCCAGCAGCATGTCGATCGTCGTCGACTTGCCGGCGCCGTTCGGGCCCAGCAGGGCGACCACCTCGCCCGGGGCCACGACCAGATCGACGCCGTCGACGGCCTGCACGCCGCCGTACCGCTTGCGCAGGCCGGCGAGCTGCACGCTGGGCGGCGATGCGCCCGGCGGCGGGGGGTTCCTCGTCATGGATCAACAATCCCGGCCGCGCGCCGACGGTCCCAGTCATGGGCGTCACCGGTCCCGCATGACAACAGTCATGGTGCCGACCGCGCGCCGATCTCGGTCCTTGACAGCTACTGTGATCTACCTAACATATAGCACTACGTGTTCTAGGTAATCCTCCACGGATCCGCGGTTGCGTCTGGAGTCGACATGAGCACTGCCTCCCTTTTCGGGCCGGGACCAGACGGCCCGGTGCCCGTGTCGAGTCCGGTGCCCGTGTCGAGTCCGCCGCTCGCCGGACTGCGGGTGATCGACCTGTCGACGACGATGCCGGGAGCGCTGGCGACCCAGTTCCTGGCCGACGCCGGCGCCGATGTCGTCGGGGTCGAGCCGCCGGGGGGCAGCCCGCTGCGCCGCTCGCCGGCCTGGCCGGCTGTCGGCGGCGGCCGGCGCAGCATCGTCGTGGACCTGCGCCACCCGGCCGACCGGGACGTGCTCGACGGGCTGCTCGCCGGGGCCGACGTCGTGGTGACCACGCTGCGCCCGAGGACCGCCCGCCGCCTCGGCCTCGGCCCCGACGACCTCGCCCGGCACCGTCCGCGCCTGGTCAGCGCGGCGATCACGGGCTGGGGTTCGGCCGGGCCCTGGGCGGACCTGAAGGGCTACGAGGCCCTGGTCATGGCCAAGCTCGGCATGTTCCACGCCAAGCGGCGGCTGGTTCCCCGGCCCGGCCCGGCGTACTGCTCGGTCGCCTACGCCACCTGGGGCGCCGCCCACACCGCCGTGCAGGGGATCGTGGCCGCGCTGGTCGAGCGGGAGTCGAGCGGGCGCGGCCAGCACGTGGAGGCCGACCTGGTCCGTGGCGTCAGCATGATGGACACCTGGGGCTGGTTCGAGCATCTCGTCGCGGTGCGCTTCCCCGACGCCTACCGGACCGTCGATGCCACCACCCCGACGGGCGATCCGGTCAGCGCGCTGGTCTACCCCCTGCTCGTGGCGCCGACCAGGGACGGCCACTGGTTGCAGTTCGCCCAGGTCGAGCCCCGCCTGTTCGCGGCGATGCTGGCGGAGTTCGGCCTCACACCGCTGCTCGCCGACCNGAAGTGGGCGGGACTACCCGTCCTGGAGACCCAGGAGTTACGCACCGAGCTCTGGGAAATCATGATCCGCAAGGTGGGGGAGCNCACCCTCGCGGACTGGCAGCAGGTCTTCGCGACCAACCCGGACATCAACGCCGAGGTGTTCACCGTCGGCTCGGGCGTGCTGGACCATCCGCAGATCCGTCATGACGGCCGTGTCGTCGTCCTCGACACCGCCGAGCACGGCCCGGTCCGCCGCCCCACCACCCTCGTGCACGTCGACGGCGCCCCGCTGACGCCGCCGCGCCCCGCCCCCCGGCCGGACGAGCACGGTGCCGACCTGCGCGCCGAGGCCGCCGCCGCCCGCTCCGCCGCCCCACACTCCGCCACCACCTGCCCTGCCACCACCCGCTCCGCCACCACCCGCTCCGCCACCACCCGCTCCGCCACCACCTGCTCTGCCACCACCCGCTCCGCCGCCGGCCGCTCCGCCGACCCGCCTGCCGAATCCGCCGTGTCGGCGCCGGTTGGTCCGCCGCTGGCCGGTGTCACCATCCTGGAGTTCGGGTTGATGTTCGCGGCCCCGTTCGGCACGACCATGCTGGCCGACCTCGGCGCCCGCGTGATCAAGGTCGAGACGCTGGAGGGCGNCACCATCCGCCGGATCNTGCCCTTCCCGGAGCTCGGCGCGGTGCGGGTCATGCAGGGCAAGGAGAGCATCGCCCTCGATCTCGGCACCGACGAGGGCCGGCGCATCGTGCACGAGCTGGCGCGGCGCAGCGACGTGGTGCTGCAGGCGTTCCGCGCCGGCGCCGCCGAGCGGGCCGGNGTCGACGCGGCCACGCTGCGGGCGGTCAACCCGGACCTGATCTACGTCAACGCGCCCGGCTACGGCACCGACGGCCCCTGTGGGGACAGGCCCGCCTATGCGCCGTCGATCGGCGCGGCCACCGGAATCGCGCTGACCGAGGCGCCGAACGCGGCGAAGGCCACCTCACTCGCGGAGATCAAGTCCGCCTCCGTGCGGATCAGGTCGGCCTCGGCGGTGACAAGTCTGCAGGCCGACGGGCTCGCCGCGCTCGGCGTGGCCTCGGCGATCTCGCTCGGCCTGCTGGCCCGCACCCGCGGCCGTCCCCTCGGCCCAATGACCGTCACGATGATCGCGACGGGCATGCACGCGCTGCTGGAGCACGTCGTCGAGTACGCGGGCCGACCGGCGCGGCCCGCCGTCGACGAGGGTGGGCACGGCCTGACCGCGCTCTACCGGATGTACCCGGCCGCGCGGGGCTGGGTGTTCCTCGCCGCGCCCACGCCGCGGGAGTGGGCGACGCTCGTCGCCACCCTCGCGGCGGATCCGGCCGTCGAGCTGGCCGCCGCCCCCCTTGCCGACGCCCTGGCCGTCGACCCCCGGTTCGCCACGGCCGCCGCCCGTGCCGAGCACGATGACGAGCTGGCCGTCGCGCTTGGCCGGATCTTCGCCACCCGCCCCGCCGCCGAGTGGGAACAGCGGCTGACCGCCGCCGACGTGGGCTGCGTCCAGGTCACCGAGATGGACGCGGAGCTGCAGCTCCAGACCGACCCGGTGCTCGCCGCCGAATACGCCTCGCCGGCCGTGAGCCCCATCTTCGACGAACACCTGCGCATGGGCCCACCGGTGCGCTTCTCCCGGTCGGCCACCCNCAGCCCGGGCGGCTGCCTGGCCGGCGAGCACACCGAGGCCATCCTGCACGAGCTCGGCTACGGCGACGAGAAGATCAAGGACCTGCGCGCCCGAGCCGTCATCGGCTGAGCCCTGTGGTCGACCCGCAGTGCCCCCTGATCGTCTGTCACGATGGCGCTGACCGCGGCGACGATGCTGTTCGCGTCGGGGCGGTGCGGATTTTCCGCGAGTCGAGGGTCAGCGCTGCGAGCCGGTGTGTACCCGGGCCAGCCGCAGACCTTCCTCCATCGTGGGCGCGCTGGCCGTCCACCGCCCGCACGAGCAGGACACGGCGTAGGTCCCGTCGTCGTTCGGCCGCACCGACTGGGCCACGCACAGGTCGCCGGAGTTGGCGGCCTCGTGCAGGAACTCGGTGGGCGAGTCGTACATCACGTTGTCGCTCATCAATCCTTCTCCGTCTCTCGTCGAAGCCAACGCGTTCAGCCGGTCCGCAGCGCGCCGAGCAGCGCCTGGACGTCCTCCAGCACGCGCAGCGTGTCGTTGAGGTGGGTGCAGGTCGACGTCCCGAGGAAGGTCCGGCGCACGAACGGGCGCAGCCCGGCCAGCGGCATTCCGGCGAGCCGGGTGGCGCTGGCGGCCGCGGCCGGGCACTCGACGAACGGCAGCGCGCGGGGCGTGGCCTCGCAGCGCAGGAACGTCGACGTGGCGGTGTCGACCTCGGCGGTCACGGTGTACTCGTGGATGACGGTCGCCACGCCCTCGGGCAGGACGTAGGAGTCCCGGAACAGGGCGTCGACGTGGGCCCGGGCGGCGGAGCCGTCGAGGNGGACGTCGACCCGGCGCGCCCGGCGCATGCCGCGCGCAGGCAGCGGCGGGGTGTCGTGCCAGGCCAGCGGGTCGCCGGGGCGATCGAGCGACGGGGCGATCGGACCGGTCACCACGGGGGAGTGGCCGAACGCCTCGACCTCGTTCATGATCGTCCCACCCGTGGCGAAGCCCGCGCACAGGTCCGCGACGTGGCGGTAGTCGCCCTGGCGCAGGGGCGGGATCGCCGGACTGCCGGTCTCCCGCGCCTCCTGCGCGGCGGCGCCGTAGGCGTGGCCGGAGACGAGCGCCGCGCCGGGCAGGTCGTCGAGCAGCAGGTAGAGCAGGTTCTCCTCGGTGGCCAGCGCCGGGTCGACCTCGTCGAGGCGCGATCGGAAGCCCGCGGCGACCGAGCGTCCGACCAGCCCGGTCAGCGCCGGCCGCGCCGGGTCGCTGGTGATCTGGCGCAGCTCCCGCCCGGCGGTGAAGTCCACCACGGCGTGCACCGCCGCCTCGCCCAGCACCTCGGCGCCCGCTGCAGCGCCGTCCACCCTGTCGCCGTCCACCCTGTCGCCGTCCGGCCGTTCGCCCGGCCACTCGCCGGTCCTCCCGGCGCCGCCCGGCCGGTCGTCGGCGGTACGCAGGTCGCGGCCCCGGCCGACGAGGTGCAGCGGGCCGCCGAACCCCTCGGGGCGCAGCATGTCGATCGTGGTGGTGCGGCGGACCGAGCCGGCCGCGCGGGCGAGCGTGCCGCTGGTCGGTTCGTGGATGCCGTGCCGCGGATGCAGGGTCCGCAGGGGAACCGTCGTCATCGGCGCATGCACCTCCCTTTCGGTGTGCGTTCCCGAACCTCGACGAGACCCACCCGTCGGATGATCCGGTGGGCCCGCCGCGTCTCGGCTGGTGGCCATGCTCGGGGCTACCTAAATGAAAACGTCTTTTTCAGAGAATTGTTCCCGTGGGCCCGGCTGTCAACGCCGGCGCCGCGCCCGGGACGGCGGTCGTCGCACGGGAGCCGCGCAGTGCTGGCGGGTTCAGCCCACGCCGGGGGCGGGCCGGCCGGGGGACGCGCCGAGGGCGCGGAAGACGAAGTCGGCGATCCGGTCCGCCGTCTCGGCGGGGCGCTCGGCCGGCGGGCACAGGAGCTGGCGATCCAGGGCCCGGCCGAGCACCGCCTGGATCTGCTCGGCGTCGGCCCGCGCATCCGCCCGGGGAAAGGAGCCATCGTCGACACCCCGGCGCAGGATCGCCGCGAGAGCCGCCTCCTGGTCGGTCTGGAACCGTTCCCGTTCGGCGGCGAAACCGCGGGCCCGGCGGGTCTCCTCGGAGCTCAGGATCAGCGCGCGGCGCCGGCGGGGCTCGGCCGACATCAGGTGCAGCACGCCGTCGATCCAGCGGCGCAGTGCCTCGCGGGCGGTCGGGGCCGCGGCGATCGAGGCGGTCAGCTCGGCGGTGACGCGCTCGCAGTCGCGGCGGAACAGTGCCAGCAGCAGGCTGTCCTTGGACGCGAAGTGGCGATAGAAGGCGCGCGTCGACAGGCCTGCGGCGTGCAGGATGTCGGTGATCGACACGGAGACGCCCGCGCTCGCGAGCAGGCACCGGTACGCGGCGTCCATGATCAGTTCCCGCTCGTCGTCCTGGTCGTCCGGGACCGTCACCGCGCCACCTCCACCCCGCCCTCGCGCCGCCCTCGCCCTGGTCACCCAGCCGTGGGCCAGGCCCAGCCCGGCCCCCTCGCCTCCCGGCAGACCTGGACGATCACCCTACCGACCTGCGGGCCGCCCGCCCGGGTCCGACCCCACCTCCCGGCCGGGGGCCGCCGCGCGGATCCGGCGGCCGTTTGCCAGGGTGGACGGATGGATCTGCGCATCTTCATCGAGCCTCAGCAGGGCGCCTCCTACGAGCGACAGCTCGCCGTGGCGAGGGCGGCCGAGGACGCCGGCTTCGACGGATTCTTCCGTTCCGACCACTACCTGCGGATGGGGCCGGGTGATCCGTCGCCGGGGCCCTCGGACTCCTGGGTGACGCTGGCGGCCCTGGCCCGCGAGACCTCGCGGATCCGGCTGGGCACCCTCGTCACCTCCGCGACCTTCCGGCTGCCCGGGCCGCTGGCCATCGCCGTCGCGCAGGTGGACGCGATGAGCGGCGGCCGCGTGGAGCTCGGCCTCGGCGCCGGCTGGTTCGAGGCGGAACACACCGCCTACGGCATCCCGTTCCCGTCGGTCGAGGAGCGGTTCGACCGGCTGACGGAGCAGCTTGCGATCATCACCGGGCTGTGGGGAACCCCGCCCGGCGAGTCGTTCTCCCACGACGGCCGGTACTACCAGCTCGCCGACAGCCCGGCGCTGCCGAAGCCGGTGCAGCGGCCCCGACCGCCGATCATCATCGGCGGGGCCGGGCCGCGGCGCACCCCGCAGCTCGCCGCCGCCTACGCGGCCGAGTTCAACGCCGCCTTCGCCCCCGCCGAGGTGGTCGGGCAGCGGTTCGCCCGGGTCCGGGAGGTGGCCGCGGCGGCCGGACGCGATCCGGCGGACCTCGTCTACTCCACCTCCAACGTCGTCGTCTGCGCGAAGTCGGACGCGGAGCTCGCCCGGCGGGCCGAGCGCATCGGCCGAGAGGTCGACGAGCTGCGCACCAACGGTTTCGTCGGCACCCCCGAGGAGATCCTGGCCAAGCTCGCGACCTTCGGTCCTGACGGTGCCGGGGCGAGCCGCATCTACCTGCAGGTGCTCGATCTGGCGGACCTCGACCACCTCGACCTGATCGCCGCCGAGGTGCTCCCGCACGTCTGAGTAGGCGGGCGGGCCGCGGCGGCCGGATCCCGGCCTGGAACAGCGAGCCTCAGCCTCTCCTGGCGAGCCTCAGCCTCTCCTGGCGAGCCTCAGCCTCTCCTGGCGAGCTGGCGGCTCTCGATGGCCGCCTCGGCCGTCGCCGGCTCGGCGAGCAGCCCCCCCAACGCCGCCGCGACCCGCTCCGAGATGATCGCGGCCAGGCCGTGCCGGGACCAGACGGCGAGCGGCAGGGGCGCGGGCTTCGGCAGGTCGTCGCGGGCGACGAGCCCCTCGGGCGTCTGCCCCAGGGTGGCCATCAGGGCGACGCCCAGGCCGGCCCCCACGGCCGCCTGGACGCCGGCGAGCTGGATCGCCTCGGCGCCGATCACCGCGGGGATCGCCTGCGACGACAGGNCCTCCAACGCGCAGGTGCGCAGCGCGCAGGGATGGTCGAAGGCGACGACGGGCATCGGCTGCGTCGCCGCGGGCCGCCGCCACAGGGGAGAGGAGTACCAGGTCAGCTCCAGGTCGCCGACCGACGTCGCGCGCGGGTCCGTGGCCGGGCCGAGCAGCAACGCCAGGTCGATCCGCCCCGCCTCGAGCCCCTCGCGCAGGTTGGTGCCGCGGTCGATGCGGAAGCGGATGCGGTAGCGGGGCAGCGACTGCTCCAGCGCCGCGGCGAGGAAGGGCAGCAGCTGGGCCGCGGCATGCTCCGTCGAGCCGATCACGACGGTCTCCTCGGTCTCCATGCCGAAGCCGTGCAGCGTCTCGTCGTGGATGGCGAGGATCCGGCGGGCCTGGCGGAGCAGGTGCTCGCCGTCGGGAGTCAGNCGGGAGCCGCGTCCCTGGCGTTCGACGAGCACGCGCCCGGTGGCGGACTCGAGCCGGCGCACGTGCTGGCTCACCGCCGCCTGGCTCAGATGCAGCGACGTCGCGGCCCGCTGGAAACCGCCACACTCCGCGACAGCGACGTAGCTGCGCAGCGGGGCGATGTCCAGTATCCGTCGCATGTCGGTCAGGGTACTGGACATTCATAACCGAACGCGATTGATCGCCATAACGAAGCGTCGTTGGACATCCGGGCCCCGGACCAGCATNCTCATCCCCATGACCCAGTCGACCGCCGTGATGCTCACGTGTTGTCGTTGGCTGGATCTCGCCCGTGGCCAGGCAGCGCTCTGTCGCTGACCTGATCGGTCGCTGCGCCGCCGCAGCCAAAGCCGTCGCCCNCTCCGGCGACGCGATGTAGCTGTCTCCGCTCCCGTAGCTGTCGCCGTCCTTTTCCGCGTACGTGGGCGCGCGCTGTAGTTCACCGCGCCCCCGTAGTTCACCGCGCCCCCGTAGTTCACCGCGCCCCCGTAGTTCACCGCGCTCCGTAACCCGGGGCGCTCTGTAGCCCAGCGCGTCATTGTGCCGTGTCCGCAACCGGATTCGGCCGACGGACGACGTCGTCGTCGTGCGCGTTTCGCCCCCAGACCGGGAAGGTTCCACCATGCCTGTTCNCACGCTCAAACTGGGCGCCGTCCTCATCGGCGTCGGCGGTCCGGGGCAGCACAACACGTGGCTGGACCCCGAGATCCCGGGCGACGCCAGCGTGGACGTCCACTGGTACATCGCCCGTGCCCAGGAGGCGGAGGCCGCGCGGTTCGATCACGTCTTCATCGTCGACAGCCAGTTCATCACCGCGGACTCCCCGAACCACTACCTCAGCCGGCTCGAACCATTGACGCTGCTGTCCGCGATCGCCGTCCACACCCGCCACATCGGTCTGGTGGGAACGATCACGACGTCCTACAACGAGCCCTTCAACGTCGCCCGCCGGCTCGCCTCGCTCGACCACATCAGCGGCGGCCGGGNCGGCTGGAACGTCGTCACCAGCGGCGACTCCGGAACGGCGGGCAACTACAGCCGCGACGAGCACTTCGACTATCCGACCCGGTACGGACGGGCGATCGAACACGTGCGAGTCGCGCAGGGTCTGTGGGATTCCTACGAGGCGGACGCCTTCCCTCGCGACAAAGAGCGTGGCGTGTTCTTCGATCGCAGCCGTCAGCATGCACTCAATCACGTCGGCAAATACTTCTCCGTGGTCGGACCGTTGAATCTGGAGCGCACTCCCCAGGGTCAGCCGGTCATCTTCCAGGCGGGCGACTCGGAGGAGGGTCGCGATCTCGGCGCGAGCATCGCCGACGCCATCTTCACGCACTCGCAGACGCTCGAGCAGGCGCAGGCGTTCCGCACCGAGCTGCGGTCGCGGGCGGCCGCCAAGGGCCGCGACCCGGAGAACCTGCTCATCGTTCCGGGGATCTCCCCGATCATCGCCGACACCGACGAGCAGGCCCGCGCCAAGGAGGACGNGATCCTCGGCGAGGGAAGCTTCGAGCGGGCCCTCGCCGAGCTCGGCCGGCCCTTCGGCTGGCACGACTTCTCGCAGTACGACCTGGATGCGCCGTTCCCCGAGGTCGGAGAGGTCGCCGAGCGCAGCTTCCGCACCCATGCGGAGGGGATCACGAAGCTGGCGCGGGACAACAACCTGACGCTGCGCCAGGTGGTCGAGCACCAGCTGCGGGCCCGCCGCTCCCCGTTCGTGGGCTCGCCCCTGACCGTCGCGAACGAAATTCAGCGTTGGTTCGAGGCCGGCGGCTTCGACGGTGTGAACATCACCGTGAACGCGCCGAGCGAGTTCGCGCGCTTCACCGATCAGGTGCTGCCGATCCTGCGCGAGCGGGGCGTCGTGCGCAGCGAATACGAGTCGACCACCCTGCGCGGCAACCTCGGCCTGCCGATCCCGGAGAACAGGTACACGGCGGCCCGCCGCCAGGAGCGTTCCGCCGACGAGACAGTCGCCGCCGACGAGACAGCCGCCGCCGACGAGACAGCCGCCGCCGGTGAGGCGGTGTCCGCCGGTGAACTGGTGTCCGCCGAGGAGGCGGTGTCCGCCGACAGCGCGGCCTCGGCGCTCGTCTCCTGAACCATCGCACGTCATTCCTGAACCGCCGCACATTCATCGACGTCCGAACAGGGAAAGAAGAAGATGACCTCCGAGCGACACCTGCCATCCGCCCGCCGCACGAGACGCGGCGCCGTCCTCGGGGCCCTGCTGGCCCTCGCGGCCCTCGTTCTCAGTGCCTGCGGTTCCGGTTCCGGCGCCGGTGCCGCCGCCGGCGGCGGGGGCGGAAGCGGCAGGACCGCCACCCTGAAGTGGGCGTCGTCCTTCTTCCCGACGCACTGGGACCCGGTGGTCGGGGGCAGCGGGGCCCAGTTCCGCATCCTCGCCCTGCCGTATGCCGCGCTGACGAAGACGGACGCGAAGGGCAACGCGGTCCCGGATCTGGCCGAGAGCTGGGCCTACAACGGCGCCGGCGACGAGATCACGTTCCACCTGCGCCCGAAGCTGACGTTCAGCGACGGCACCCCGGTCGACGCCGCGGCGGTCAAGAACGCCATCGACCGGGCCAAGTCGCAGAAGAACTCGGCGCTGTTCGGCGATCTCACCTCGATCAAGTCGGTCACCACCAGCGGCGACCTCGACGTGGTCGTCCACCTCACCCAGGTCGACCACCAGATCCCCCTGCTGCTCGGTGAGCGCGTGCTGCAGATCGNCAGTCCCAAGGCCGCGGCGGACCCGGCGAAGCTCGACCAGAACCCGGTCGGCGCCGGACCGTTCGTCGTCACGCAGTTGATTCCGGGCACGAAGGTCCTGCNGAAGAAGAACCCGAACTACTGGGACGCCAAGAACATTCACATCGACAACGTGGAGCTGGTCTCGGCGCCCGACGCGTCGACGGTCGTCTCCGGTCTGCAGACGGGCGTCTACAACTTCGCCGACCTCGCGCCGAGCCAGGCGAAGGCCGCCAAGGNGGCCGGCCTCGACGTCTTCGTGCAGCCGGGCTTCAACGCCTCGAACATCAGCCTGAACATCAACAAGGCGCCGTTCGACAACCCCAAGGTCGTCGACGCGGTCCGCTATGCCACCAACCGGCAGGAGTTCGTCGACAAGCTCACCTTCGGGTACGGCAAGCCGACCAACCAGCCCTTCCCGCCCGGGTACATCGCCTACGACGAGAAGTCGGCGAACCTGTACCCGTACGACCCGGCGAAGGCGAAGCAGCTGCTCGAGCAGGCCGGCTTCAAGCCGGGCCAGATCAAGCTGGACCTGGTCATCCCGAAGGAGGACCCGGCGGCGGAGATCGTGCAGTCGCAGCTCGCGGCAATCGGGATCACCGTCACCATCAAGATCAACAAGAACTGGGCGACGCCCTTCTTCGCCAAGGACCTGACGCTCTCGCTGTACGGCACGACCGGTCGTGACTCGGCCGTCCAGACGCTCACGGCGCACTTCGGCCCGAACGGNCCGCTGAACCTCAGCTCGCCGTACGAGCCGGACGGCTTCGAGGCCGCGATCGCCAAGGTCCGCCAGACGCCGCTGGACGCGCCGGCCTACCCGCAGGTCCTGCAGGCGGCCACCCGCGTGGGCCTGCAGAGCAAGGCGCTCGTCTTCACCTACTCCAGCCCGAACGTGTTCGCCAAGAACAAGGCGATCTCCGCGCTGCCCGCCAACCCGGCCCACGTCGACTGGACCGGCGTGACCATCGGCGACTAATCCGGCTCACCCCGGCCACGTCTGCGCCGACCCGCGGCGCCCACCGACGTCCACCGCATGGCCATCCACGCCCACCCATGGCCATCAGCGCCCACCCGACGTCCATCCACGCCCCTTCCGGCCTGAAGAGAGGAGGCAACCCATGGCGGTGAGCACGGCTGACCACGCGGTCGTTGCCGACCCGGGCGCAGTGCTCGCCGCCGCCAGGGCGCGGCGGGCCGCCGGCCGCGTCCTGGTCACCCTGGCCCGCTCGGTCGCGATCTTCGTCCCGGTCTTCCTGGTGGCGACCTTCCTGACCTTCGCCCTTCGGGCGATCAGCGGCCTGAGCCCCGCCCACATCCAGCTCGGGGAGAGCGCCACCCCGGACGCGGTCGCCCGCATCGAGCAGCAGTGGGGCCTGGACCGCCCGTTCCTCGCGCAGTACTGGACCTGGTTCACCAACATCCTGCACGGCCAGCTCGGCGCGAGCTGGTCCAACGGCGCGAACATCGCCGAGCTGATCAGCAACGGCCTGGCCATCAGCCTGTCGGTGGTGACGCTGGCGCTGATCATCGGCGTGATCTTCGGCTTCGGGCTCGGCACCCTGGCGGCGGTGCGCCGCACCACCTGGATCGACCGGGCGATCACGGGCTTCCTGACGGTCTTCTCGGTGATGCCGCCCTTCGTGGTCGGCATCGTCCTGGTGACCGTCTTCGCCGTCGGGCTCGGCTGGCTGCCGGCCGCGNGCTACGTGCCGGCGAGCGTGGGGACGTGGCCGTGGTTCACCCACATCCTGCTGNCCGCGCTGGCACTCAGCCTCGATCCGATGGCCGACGTCGCCCGCCAGCTTCGCTCCGGCCTCATCGCCTCCTACCAGGAGAACTACGTGACCGGCGCGATCNTGCGCGGGCTCAGCCCGCGGCGGATCTTCTTCCGGCACGTGCTGCGCAACGGCGTGGGACCCGCCCTGAGCGTGCTGGGCTGGCGGTTCCCCACGCTCATCGGCGGCTCCGTGGTCACCGAGTGGATCTTCGGGTTGCAGGGTTTCGGCCGGTTCGCCAACGACTCCGCGCAGGCCGGCGACGTGCCGGCGGTCCAGGGCGTGCTCGTCGTCTCGATCGTGCTGGTCGTCACCTTCAACCTGATCGTCAACGTCGTCCTGGGCCGGGTCACCCCGGCCTCGCAGCGGGGGGTGTGACATGGTCCGTCGCGTCCTGGCGCTGCCGACCGGCCGGCTCGCCGTCGGCANCCTGTCCCTGATCGCCCTGCTGGCGATCCTCGGCCCGACCCTGGCCCCGCACAACCCGCTGGGGACGAGTGCGCTGACCCTGGCCGGCCCCTCCTGGGAGCACTGGCTCGGGACGGACTACCTCGGCCGGGACGTGTTCAGCCGGCTGCTCGCCGGCTCGCGGACCAGCGTGCTCGGCTCGGTCGAGGTGGCACTGATCGCGCTGGCCGTCGGCGTCGTCCCGGGCATCCTGTCGGTGTACTTCGGCCGCGTGTTCGAGTGGTTCACGCTGCGGATCGCCGACACGCTCATCGCCCTGCCGTTCCTCATCTACGCCGTGGCCGTCACCGCGCTGCTCGGCAACGGGATCCCGCAGGCGATGTTCACCGTCGGCGTGCTCGTCTCGCCGCTGTTCTACCGGGTCGCGCGGGCGGCGACGCTGGCGGTCGCCCGCTCGCAGTACGTGGAGGCGGCGCTGATCTCCGGCGCGTCGATCGGCTGGATCGCGCGCCGGCACGTGTGGGGGAAGGTGCTGCCGCCCGTCGCGGTGGCGCTGGCCCAGACCATCGGCGTCGGCTTCGTCGTCGTCTCCAGCCTGAGCTTCCTCGGCATCGGGGTGCAGCCGCCGGCACCGACCTGGGGCGGCCTGCTCGCCTCCGACCTCGGCTACCTGTCCTACCAGCCGTGGGCCCCGGCCGTCCCCGCCCTGCTGATCATGGCGACNGTGTGGGGCAGCAACCTGCTGGCCGACGCCATCCGTGACGTGTCCGGGGAGGCGGGGCGCGCGCTGCTGAACAGCCGCCGGGCCCGCGCCCGCCGCCTCGACCCAGCCGAACCGATCCCCGCCGGAGGCGCCGCCCGATGACGACAACCAGTCCCACGCTGGCGGTCCGCGACGTGCGGATCCGCGACGACGTCAACGACCGCGAGATCGTGCACGGCGTCTCGTTCGAGCTCAGACCCGGCCGGGCCGTCGGCATCGTGGGGGAGTCGGGCAGCGGCAAGACGCTGACCTGCCGCGCGATCCTCGGCATCCTGCCGGCGCACTTCGCCGTGTCCGCCGGCTCGATCGAGATCGCCGGCCGGGACATCGCCGGGCTGACGACCCCGCAGTGGACCGACCTGCGCGGGTCGACGATCAGCGCGGTGTTCCAGGACCCCGCCTCCTACCTCAACCCGTCCATCAAGGTGGGGTCGCAGATCGCCGAGGTCATCCAGGTCAAGTCCGGGCTGCGGCGGCGGGCCGCGCGCCGGCGCGCGCTCGAACTGCTGACCGCCGTGCACCTGCGCGACCCGGAGCTCGTCTACGACCAGTACACCTTCGAGCTGTCCGGCGGGATGCTCCAGCNCGTCCTCATCGCCACCGCGATCGCCGCCGACCCGCAGGTGCTCATCGCCGACGAGGCGACCACCGCCCTGGACGTGACCGTGCAGGCCGAGATCCTCGACCTGCTCGCCGACCTGCGGGAGCGCCGCGGCCTCGCGCTCGTCGTCGTGTCCCACGACCTCGCCGTCGTCGCGCAGGTCTGCGACGAGGTGCTGGTCATGCGCGAGGGCGAGGTCGTCGAGCACGGGCCGACCGCGGACGTGCTCTACCACCCGCGCCACGAGTACACCCGCCTGCTGATCGCCGAACACGAGCAGTACGGCCTGGACCGCTACCTGGCCGACACCGACGCCGACTCGTACACCGACTCGGACGCCGACACCGACTCGGACGCGGACTCGACCACCGACCCCGAGTCCAGCGTCAAGGTCGGCGCCGGCGCGCAGCGGAAGGAGCTGGACGGTGTCCACTGACGGCCGGCCGGTCCTGGAGGTCGCCGATCTCGAGGTTCACTACGGGCCGCGGCGGCGTCGGCGCCGGGTGCTGCACGGCGTCTCGNTGTCGGTGACCCGCGGCGAGACCGTGGGCGTGATCGGCGAGACCGGCTCGGGCAAGTCGACCTTCGCCCGGGCGGTGCTCGGCCTGGTGCGCGCCTCCGGTGGGCGGATCCTCATCGACGGCGAGGACGTGTCCCGGTACTCCCCCCGACAGTGGCGCGCGCTGCGTCGCCGCGGCGTCGTCCAGTACGTCTTCCAGGACCCGCTGCGCAGCCTCGACCCCGACCTGCCCATCGAGGAGTCCCTCATCGAGCCGCTGCTCGTCCAGGGCGTGGGCCGCAAGGAGGCGATCGAGCGCGGACGCGCCTACCTCGCCCGCGTCCGCCTGGACAGCGAGCTGTTCGGCCGCCTGCCCGGCGAGCTCTCCGGCGGCCAGCGCCAGCGCGTCGCGGTGGCGCGCGCCCTGGTCACCGAGCCCGCGCTGATCATCCTGGACGAGCCGGTGAGCGCCCTGGACTCCGCCAACCGGGTCGGAATCCTGGAGATCCTCAAGGAGCTGCGCGACGCCGGCGTCGCACTGATCTTCATCTCGCACGACCTCGGCTCCGTCGCCGGCGTCGCCGACCGCGTCGCCGTGCTCTACCAGGGCGAGTTCGTCGAGGTGGGGGACGCCCGCGCGGTCATCAGCGCCCCCCGCCATCCCTACGCCCGGCTGCTCGTCGGTTCGGCGCCGACGCTGCGCTCGGTCGCCGCCAGCCGGGCCGAACGCGACGCGCTGCGCGCCCTGCTGAACGCCTGAACGCCTGAACCCGGTCCGGCCCGACCCCTGACCAGGCCGGACGTCATCCGTTGGAAGGGAACCCGACATGTCCCGCACGCTCCACCTCGCCCTGAGCGCCTACGGCGTCGGCGGTCCCGGCCAGCACGGCCTGTGGAAGGATCCGCGCGTCCCGAGCAACGCCAGCGTCGACATCAACTACTACATCCGCCAGGCGCAGACCGCCGAGCAGGCACTGTTCGACGCGTACTTCATCGTCGACAGCCAGTTCATCAACGCCGGCTACCCGGCGCACTACCTCAGCCGGCTCGAACCGCTGACGCTGCTGTCGGCGGTCGCGACCCACACCCGCCACATCGGCCTGATCGGCACGGCGAGCTCGACGTACAACTCGCCGTTCAACCTCGCCCGCCGGTTCGCCTCGCTGGATCACATCAGCGGCGGGCGCGCCGGCTGGAACGTCGTCACCAGCTTCGACACCGNCACCTCACGCAACTACGGGCTCGACGAGCACCTCGACTACGCCACCCGCTACGGCCGGGCGCTCGAGGCGGTCGAGGNCGTGCGCGGGCTGTGGGACTCCTACGAGGAAGGCGCCTTCCCCGCCGACGTCGAACGCAACCTCTTCCTCGACCCGACCAAGCTGCACGCCCTCGACCACGTCGGCGAGCACTTCAGGGTCGCCGGGCCGCTCAACCTCGACCGGTCGCCGCAGGGCCAGCCGGTGATCTTCCAGGCCGGCGTGTCCGAGGAGGGGCGCACACTGGCCGCCCACGTCGCGGAGGGCATCTACGCCCCCGGCGGGTCGTTGGCGCAGTCGCAGGACTACTACGCCGACATCAAGCGGCGGGCCGCGGCGCTCGGGCGCGATCCCGACCACGTCGTCATCCTCGTCGGCGCCAGCCCCGTCCTCGCCGCCACCGACGCCGACGCGCACCGGCTCTCGCGCGACATCTTCGAGGCCGACAACGACTTCGACCGCAAGCTCGGCTTCCTCGGCCGCAGCTTCGGCGCCTACGACTTCAGCGGGCACGACCTCGACGCGCCGTTCCCCGATCTCGCGCACCTGGCCGAGAAGGGCGGGCGCACCCGCGGCCTGGAGATCGTCCGCCATGCCCGCGAGGAGGGACTCACCCTGCGGCAGGTCGTCGAGACGGTGACCGAGTACGAGCCGTCGCCGTTCACCGGCGCGCCGGACACCGTCGTCGACGCGATCGAGCAGTGGTTCACCACCGGCGCGGCCGACGGGCTGAACCTCCGCTTCCGCACCCACGACGACCTCGAGCGCTTCGTCGCCGACGTCGTCCCGTCCCTGCAGCAGCGTGGCCTGTTCCGCACCGAGTACACCGGCGACACGCTGCGGGCCAACCTCGGCCTGCCGATCCCGGTCAACCGCTACACGCGCGAGCGCGAGCCCGCGGCCGCCCAGGCCTGAGGAGGACCACCATGACGGACCATTCGGCGAACCAGGCCGCGGTGAGCCTGGAGGACGCGGGCCAGGCCTATTCGCCCACGGGCGGGCGCGACGTCCACACCGTGCGCTTCCCCACCGCCACGCCGCCGACCGAGGTCGACGTGCTGATCGTCGGCGCCGGCCCGGTGGGCCTGTCGGCGGCCGTGGAGCTCACCGCCCGGGGGGTGCGGGTCGCCGTCGTCGACCGCGCCCGCGCTGCGACGCTGGTCCGGGCCGGCGCGATGGGCCACAGCCCGCGCACGGTGGAACACTTCCGCCGCTGGGGGCTGCTGCAGCACATCCGCGACGAGTGGACGTTCCCGCCGGAGTGGAACCAGGGCATCCGGCTGGTCACCTCGCTGGTCGGTCACGAGCTGCTGGCACCCCGCCGCCCGTCCTTCGCAGGCTCGTCCGGCGGTGGCCCCTCCGCCGAGGAGGCGCTGCNCCGTCCGCAGAGCGCACTGCAGCGGGTCTTCCTCGACCATCTCGACCGGCGAGGCGTCGGGGTGGCCGGTGGCTGGCGGCTGGTGGCGCTGCGGGAGAGCGTCGACTGGATCGAGGCCGACGTGCTCCACGAGCCCGACGCCTCCGACGTCTCCGCCGTCTCTGTTGCCTCCGCCGTCTCCGATGCCTCTGGCGCGCCTCGCACCATCCGGGCCCGCTACCTGCTCGGCGCGGACGGCGGCAGCAGCACCGTCCGCCGGCTCGCCGGCATCGAACGCGACGGCGCCCACGCCACCGAGAAGCGGCTGCGGCTCATCGTGCGCACCCAGGACATCTCCGACCGGGTCGGCCCCGCGCCCAGCGGCACCAACATCGTGTTCAACCAGCGGGCCGCCGGCTTCCTCGCCGCGGTGAGCACCCGCGAGTGGCGCGTGTACGCCGGGCCGTACCCGCTGGACCACACCCCCACCGAGGCGGAGCTGCTCGCCACCGCCCAGGCGGCCTTCGGGTTCGAGCTGGACCTGGAACTGGTCTCGTCGACGACCTTCTACGACGCCACCCGGATCGCGCGGACGTTCCGGCGCGGACGTGTGCTGNTGGCCGGCGACGCCGCGCATGTGCGCACCCCCGGCGGCAACCTCGGGGAGGGCTTCGGNGACGTGGCGAACCTCGGCTGGAAGCTCGCCGCCGTGCTCGCCGGCCAGGCCCCCGAGGAGCTGCTGGACTCCTACGACCAGGAGCGCCGCCGGCACAACTGGCGGATCGCCGACCACGCGCTGGAGCGTTCGCGGCGCTCGCACGCGCTGCTGGCGGAACTGCGCCGGCTCGGCATCCCCGACGACGCCGACGACAGCCCGCAGGCCGAGGCGCGCCGCGCCGAGATCCGTGCCCGGATCAGCCAGGGCGCTCTCGGCGCGCCCGGCGTGACCTTCGACGAGCGCTACGACGCGTCGTCGGCGATCTGGTACGAGGACGGACAGCTCGACACGGAACCCCCGTGGCGCGCCGACGTCTACCAGGACGACCCGCGGCCGGGACACCGGGCACCGAACGGCCTGGTCGACCCCTACGGCGACACCCTCTACGACCGCATCGGCCTCGGCTTCGCGCTGCTCGTGCTGTCCGCGGACCGGGAGGTGGAGCGGGCCCTCGTCGCCGAGGCGCTCGCCCGATCGCTGCCGTTCACGGTCGTCCACCTGGCCGAGCCGGCGGTGCGTGCGCTGTACGGCGCCGACAACGTGCTCGTCCGCCCCGACCAGCACGTGGCCTGGCGCGGCGCCGAGCTTCCCGCCGCCGGCGCCGGTGCCGTCCTCGACCTCGTCCTCGGTGCCGGCCAGGTTCTCGGCACCATCCCGGATCAGGTCCCCCCGGCGGACGGGAACCTCGCGGTGGACCAGAGTCGCGCCGTGGACCAGGGTCGCGCGGTGAATCAGGGTCGCGCGGCACCGGAGGTCGCCGTGGNGACCGGCGTCGACCTGGCCGGCACGAGCGCGTCCGTCCGTTCCTGAGAGGCGTTTGACCATGACCGACGTCCCAGCCCTCGGCGGCCCCGCCACCGACGGTTCCGCCACCGACGGTTCCGCCACCGACGGTTCCGCTTCGCCGCGCTTCCGGCTCGGCTTCCTCACCCACGTCCAGGGCCCGGGCGAGCTGGCATCCACCTACGACCACGCGCAGGAGCTGTTCGTCGTCGCCGACGAGCTCGGCTTCGACGTCGGCTGGGTGGCCCAGCACCACGTGTCCCTCGGCGGCGGTGGNCTGCCCTCACCCTGGACGTTCCTGGCCTACGCCGCCGCGCGCACCCGGCGCATCCGGCTCGCCACGGCGATCACGATCCTGCCGCTGGAGGATCCGGTCCGGTTGGCCGAGGACGTGTCGGTCGTCGACACGCTCAGCGGCGGCCGGGTCGAGATCGGCGTCNGCAGCGGTGGCAGCGAGCTGGAGTACGCCGCCTTCGGCCGGGACGTGGGCCGCCGTCGTGAGCTGACCAGCGAGGGGCTGGCGGTGCTGCGCAAGGCGCTCGCGAACGAGGAGGTCGGCGCGCCGGGCTTCACCATCCAGCCACCGGCCCGCGACTTCACCGACCGGATCTGGCAGGGCGTCTTCAGCGCGCCGGGGGCCGAGTACGCCGCCGCCTCGGGTTCGAACCTGCTGCTCAACCGTGCCGCCTACGGCTACGACGAGCCCACCGACGCCGTGCAGCGGCCCTGGGCCGATGCGTACCTCGCCGCGTGGAACCTGCCGCGCCCGCCGCGCATCGGACTGTCGCGGTTCGTCTTTCCCTCGGCCGACCGGCGGACCGCGCTGGCCCAGATCGGACCGCACGTGCTCGCGGCCGCGCAACGGTTCTCCGGGCACGGTGCCTTCCCGAAGGGGATCGACACCGATGAGGCGCTCCGCCGGTTCCACTCCTTCTACGGTCACCCGGAGGAGATCGTCGCGCAGCTGCGCCAGGAGCAGGTGCTGCCGGTCGCCACGGATCTGATCGCCCAGTTCAACCCGGCGGTCGTCGATCACGACGTGGCGATCCGGGCGCTCGAGCTCATCGCCACCGAGGTCGCGCCCGCCCTGGGCTGGAAACCCGCATACCCCGCCCAGCCCGCACTGGCCGGACTATGAACCAAGGCCGTTGATCCACGGTCCGGCCGACCAGTGCCTCCAGCGCTTGCCGAGCTGNGCCGCACATGAGGTGTCGTTCGTGACCGGATCGGGGTGAAGACCCGGGGATCNGATTTCTGGTAGATCGGCTTGCCTTGNCATCGCATGGGTGCCTGTACGACAGCAGGGCCTCCTGCCGCTCGTCCATAGTTGACCTGACGAGCTGGGCGGGAGGCCCTGCCTTGTATCGACCACCGAAGGACCGTCTGGTCGGGGTTGCGCTGGATCCCAGTCGAACCGTCAGGGAACCTCTTCGGTACAACAGACTCTCAGGAAGATCTTCTAAGCGTCGATCACAAACACGATCGCCTGAGCTGTGCCGCCTCCGGAGCTCGCCAGAATGCGGTCCGACCAGTTTCCCGCNCCATCGGGGCCGAAGCTGTTGATGAGCNCCGAATCGTTGCCCGCGGTGATTTCTGCACCGCCGACCGGAACCTTACCCGCTGGGATCGCGACCGAGACGATGTTGGTTCCGGCAACAATGGGCGTTACCGGCCCGTTCACCTGCTCATACCCAGTGACGCCACTCGGTCCTACCGGTCCTGCCGGGCCTTGCGGTCCTGCGGGTCCTGCCGGTCCTGCGATGCCGTCAGTGCCGGCTGGTCCTGCCGGTCCTGCGATGCCGTCAGCGCCTGCCGGGCCTACCGGTCCTGCTGGTCCTGCCGGGCCTTCGGGGCCTGCGGGGCCGGTGGCGCCGTCAGTGCCGGCT
>NZ_LJFZ01000002.1:0-96329 GCF_001420875.1 Frankia sp. AvcI1
GTGTGGATGACGGCGGTGAGGGGGTGGTGGGGGTCGAGGGTGTCGAGGAGGTGGTGGAGTTGGGTGGGGTTGGTGGTGTCGGTGGCGGTGATGGTGATGGTGGCGCCGAGGTTTTCGAGTTCGGTGCGTAGTGCGGTGGCGTGGGGGTGGTGGGGGCCGGTGCGGCTGGTGAGGTGGAGGTGGCGGGTGTGGTGGNGGGNGATGAGGTGGTGGGCGAGGTGGTGGGCGAGGGTGCCGAGTCCGCCGGTGATGAGGATGGTGCCGTCGGGGTCGAGGTTCCAGCCCGCCGGATCCGCCGGGTCGGCCGGATCCGTCTGGTCGGCTGGCTTGGCCGGGTCGGCTGGATGCGCGGCACCGGGTGCGGCGGTGGGTGGGGCGGTGGGCGTGGTGGCTGGGACGAGGCGTGGGGTGTGGGCGGTGCCGCGGCGCAGGGCGAGCTGGTTGTCGCCGGTGGCCTGGGCGGTAGCGACCGCTGCGGGCAGGGCGGTGCGGCTGTCGGGGTCGGCGTCGAGGTCGATGAGCAGGATGCGGTCGGGATGCTCGTTCTGGGCGGTGCGTACGAGCCCCCACAGCGGGGCGGTGGTGAGGTCGACGTCCTCGCCGGCGACGCTGACCGCGCCCGAGGTGAGCACCGCGAGGGTCGCCTCGGCCCAGCGGGGCTCGGTGAGCCAGCGCTGCAGGAGCGCGAGGGTGTCCGCGGCGGCGGTCCGCGCGCGCGCCGCAACCGCGTCAGGTTCCGTCGCCTCGCCGGGCGGGGCGGGGGCAGCGACGGCGACGAGGTTCGGCACCGCGGAGCCGGCGTCGATCCGGGCGGCCAGCTCGTCGAGGTCCGTGACGACCTCGACGGCGCCAGGGGGCTCGACGGCGCCGGAGGAGTTGCCGCCCGGCGTGGCCGGGAGTTCGGGCCAGGTCAGGGCGAACAACGAGTCGTTGCGGGGCCCGGGCGCCGAGCGGATCTGCTCGGCGGTGACCGGGCGCAGCGCCAGCCCGGCGACGGACACCACCGGGGCGCCGGTGCCGTCCACCGCGGTGAGGGCGATCTGGTCCGGCCCGCTGACCCGAAGCCGGACCCGCAGCCCGCCGGCGCCCGACGCGTGCAGCCGCACTCCGCGCCACACGAACGGCAGGCGGGTGCCGCCGGCGGTGCCGCTGGGGGCAGTTCCGCTGGGGGCAGTTCCGTTGAGGACAGTTCCGTCGAGGGCAGTCGCGGCGGACGGCAGGCCGGTCAGGTGCAGCGCGGCGTCCAACAGCGCGGGGTGCAGACCGAAGGCGCCGGCGCGGTCGAGAGCGTCCGCGGGCAGGGTGACCTCGGCGAGCAGATCCTCGCCGTCCCGCCACGCCGCGCGCAGACCCTGGAAGGTCGGNCCGTAGACCAGCCCGGCCGCGGCGAACGACGGGTAGAGATCGCCGGTGTCGACCCGAACGGCGCCCGCGGGCGGCCACACCTCCGGCGACGCCCCCGACGGCACCCCCGACGACACTGCGGCGTCCGTCGCCTCCGGGGCGCGCAGCACCCCGTGCGCGTGGCGGGTCCACGCCGCCTGCGCGGATGCGTCCTCGGCTCGCGTGTGGATGCTGACCGGCCGGAGACCGTCCTCGTCGGGTGCGNCCACGGTGAGCTGGACCTGGAGCCCGCCGCGTTCCGGCAGCACCAGTGGCGTCTCGACGATCAGCTCCTCGACGACCGGCACGCCCGTCTCGTCGCCCGCGCGGACCGCCAGCTCCACCAGGGCCGTGCCCGGCAGCACTACCGAGCCGAACACGACGTGGTCGGCCAGCCAGGGGTGGGTGCGCAGCGACAGCAGGCCGGTGAGCACCGCCCCGTCCGAGTCCGCGAGCCGCACCGTGGCGCCGAGCAGGGGATGGTCGGCGGAACCCAGCCCCAGCCCGGCGGCGTCGCCGCTGGGTGAGGTGGACGAGGCGTCCAGCCAGAACCGCCGCCGCGCGAACGCGTAGGTCGGCAGGTCCACGTGCCCGCGGCCGGATCCGGCGTAGACGGCTGCGGCGTCGAGGCCGGCCCCGCGGACATACGCCTGGGCCAGCGAGGTGTGGAACCTGGTGAGGCCGCCGGTGTCGCGGCGCAGGGTCTCGGTGATGGCGACGGGGCCGGGCAGGCCGGGGGTGTTCTCGAGGGTTTCGGCGAGGGCGGTGGTGAGGACGGGGTGGGGGCTGACCTCGATGAACAGGTCGTGGCCGTCGTCGAGCAGGGCGCGGGTGGCCGCCTCGAACAGGACGGGTTGGCGCAGGTTGGTGTACCAGTAGTCGGNGGTGAGGGCGGTGGGGTCGATCCAGTCGGCGGTGACGGTGGACAGGATCGGGATGGTGGCCGGCTGGGGACGGATGGGGGCGAGCGCGGCGAGTAGTTCCTCGCGGACGGCCTCCACCCGTGCCGAGTGCGAGGCGTAGCCCACCGGGACGTCCCTGGTACGGATGNCCTCGGCCTGCAGGCCGGCGACGAACTCGGCCAGCGGCTCCTCGGTGCCGGCGACGGCGGTGCTGGTGGGGCTGTTGAGGACGGCGACGGAGACCGCGGCGGCCCCCTCGCGGAAGCGGGCGAGCCGCTCGCGGACCTGGTCGGCGGGCAGGTTCACCCACACCACCGCCCCGGGAGCGGGCAGCGCGCCGAGGATCTGCCCGCGCAGGGCGACCACGCGGGCGGCGTCGTCGAGGGTGAGGGCGCCGGCGATGTGCGCGGCGGCGATCTCGCCCTGGCTGTGCCCGACGACGGCGTGCGGGTGGACCCCGTGGTGCTGCCAGAGCCGGGCCAGCGCGACCAGCACCGCGAACACGGCGGGCTGCGAGACGTCGACGCGGTCGAGGGTGGGCGCGCCGGGCCGTTCGCGCAGGACGTCGAGCAGATTCCAGTCGACGTAGGGGGCCAGGGCGGCGGCGACGGCATTGATGTGCTCGGCGAAGACCGGGCTGGTGGCGAGCAGCTCGCGGGCCATCGCCGGCCAGGCGGTGCCCGCCCCGGGGAAGACGAACACGGTGGTGGCGGTGGTGTCGGCGACGCCGCGCACGATGCGCGCGTCGGTGGCCGCGCCGTCCGGCGTCGCAATCCCGGCGATCACCTCCACGCCGGCCACGCCGGCCGATCCGGCCGATCCGCCGGAACCGGCGGCCAGGGCGGCGAGGCCGGCCCGGAACCCGGCCGGATCCTCGGCGACGACCACCGCTCGGTGCTCGAGTGCGGCCCGGGTGGTGGCCAGCGCCCGGCCGACGTCGACCGGGGCGAGCCCGGGATGCGCATCGACGAACGCGCCCAGCCGCGTCGCCTGCCCGCCGAGGGCCTCGGCGGTGCGCGCCGACAGCACCCAGGGCAGCGCCCGGCCCCGGACGGCCGGCCCACGGCCCGCGTCGCCGGCCCCGTCCGCCGTGTCTGCGCCTGCCGCGTCCTCGATCCCCGTGCCGCCAGTCCCCGTGCCGCCAGTCCCCGTGCCGTCGGTCCCCGTGCCGCCGGTCGCCGTGTCCCCGTCCGCTGTGCCGGCGTCCGCCGGGATCGGGCCCTGTTCGAGGATGAGGTGGGCGTTGGTGCCGCTGATGCCGAAGGCGGAGACGGCGGCGCGCCGGGGTCGGTCGGGGGTGGTGGGCCAGTCGGCGGGTTCGGTGAGCAGGGTGACGGTGCCGGCGGACCAGTCGACGTGCGGGGTGGGCGCGTCCACGTGCAGTGTCTTCGGCAGCCGGCCGTGGCTCATCGCGCCGATCAGCTTGATGATGCNGCCGACCCCGGCGGCGGCCTGCGAATGGCCGATGTTGGACTTGAGGCTGCCGAGTCGCAGGGGGCGGTCGGCGGGGCGGTCGGTGCCGTAGGTGGCGAGGATGGCCTGGGCTTCGATGGGGTCGCCGAGGGTGGTGCCGGTGCCGTGGGCCTCGANGGCGTCGACGTCGGCGGGGGTGAGGGCGGCGGCGGCGAGCGCGGCGCGGATGACCCGCTGCTGGGATGGCCCGTTCGGCGCCGTCAGCTGGCTGGACGTCCCGTCGGAGTTCACGGCGCTGCCGCGGATCACCGCGTGGATGCGGTGGCCGAGCCGCTGGGCGTCGGACAGCCGTTCCAGCACGAGCACGCCGACGCCCTCGGCCCAGGCGGTGCCGTCGGCGGCGGCGGCGAACGGCTTGCACCGCCCGTCCGGGGCCAGCCCCCGCTGGCGGGAGAACTCCACGAACATGCCCGGTGACGACATGACGGTGACCCCGCCGGCCAGGGCGAGGGTGCACTCCCCGCCGCGCAGCGCCTGGGCGGCGAGGTGGATCGCGACCAGCGACGACGAGCAGGCGGTGTCCACCGTCACCGCCGGGCCCTCCAACCCCAGCGCGTAGGCGACCCGACCCGACGCGACCGAGGTCGTGCTGCCGGTGAGCACGTACCCGTCGACGCGCTCGGGGGTCGGCTGGTGCAGCCGCGGCGTGTACTCCTGGGCGATCACCCCGGCGAACACCCCGGTCGCGGAGCCGCGCAGCGAGACCGGGTCGATCCCGGCCTCCTCCACCGCCTCCCAGGCCGTCTCGAGCAGCAGCCGCTGCTGCGGATCGGTGGCGAGGGCTTCCCGGGGAGAGATCCCGAAGAAGGCGGCGTCGAACTCCGGGGCGTCGTGGAGGAAGCCGCCCGAGCGGGCGTAGGTCCGTCCGGGCCGGTCGGGGTCGGCGTCNTAGAGCCCGTCGACGTCCCACCCGCGGTTCGTCGGGAACGGGCCGGTGACGTCGAGTCCTTCGTCGACGACGCGCCACAGGTCCGCAGGCGAGCTCACCCCGCCCGGGAAGCGGCAGCTCATCCCGACGATCGCGATCGGTTCGCGGCGGGCCGCCTCCTGCTCGCGCAGCTGCTGGCGGGTCTGGTGCAGATCGGCGGCGACCCGGTTGAGGTAGTCGCGGAGCTTCGCTTCGTTCGCCATGTGCGGTATCAGCCTTCTCGATGCGCGGAGTCGGGGCGGACCGGAGAGCACGTGCTGCCGGGCGCGGTGCGGGGGGCGACGGCGGCGCGTGGCCGGCAGGAGGAGCAGCGGCTCACGAGATGCCGAGCTCCCGGTCGATGAAGTCGAAGATCTCGTCGTCGGTGGCGCCGGCGATCTGCTCGCTCAGCAGTGCCGCGTCGNCCTCGTCGGCCAGGTCGACGAGTGCGAGCCGCTCGTCGAGGGGCTGCCTGTCCGGGACCCCTTCGCCTGGGGCCCGGCCATCCGCGGCTCGGCTGTCCGCGGCTCGGCTGTCCGTGGACCGGCTGTCCGTGGACGGGCTGTCAGGGGACCGGCTGTCTGCGAACAGGGTGTCTCGCAGGTGGGCGGCCAGGATCGCCGGCGTGGGGTGGTCGAACAGCAGTGTCGTCGGCAGGTGCACGCCGGTCTCCCGGGCGAGCCTGTTGCGCAGCTCAATCGCGCTCAGCGAGTCGAAGGCCGACTCCAGGAAGCCGCGATCCGGCCGGATCGCCGCCGCCGAGGCGTGGCCGAGGATCTCGGCCGCGGTGGTGCGGACCAGGGTGAGCAGCGCCCGGCGCTGCTCGTCGGGGCCCTGCCCGCGCAGCCGCTCGACGAGGGCCGCGGCCCGGTCCGCCGGCGGTGTGCCGGCCGCGCCGGCCGGGGTTGCCGCACCGGCCGCACCGGCGCCCACGGCCCCGCCCGCGCCGGCGGTGGAGCGCTGCGACGGCACGTGGACCAGCCCGCGCAGCAGCCCGCCGCCGGCCGGTCGGGCGGCGCCGGCCGGATCCAGCCGCGCCGGGACCAGCAGCGGTTGCGCGCCCGCGGCTGTTCCCCCTCCGATGGCCAGATCGAACAGGGCGAGCCCCTGCGCGGTGGACATCGGCGCGATGCCGGTGCGCGCCAGCCGTGCCAGGTCGGCCGGGGCGAGCTGCCCCGCCATCCCCCCGGCCTGCGCCCAGTGTCCCCAGGCCAGCGACACGGCCGGCAGCCCGGCCGCGCGGCGGTGGTGGGCCAGGGCGTCGGCGAACGCGTTCGCTGCGGCGTAGTTGCCCTGCCCGCCGTTGCCGAGCAGCCCGGCGACCGAGGAGAACAGCACGAACGCGGCCAGGTCCAGCCCGGCGGTGGCCCGGTGCAGCAGCCAGGCGCCGTCCACCTTCGGGCGCAGCACCCGGTCCATCGTCGGGTCGTCGAGCGAGGTCACCACCCCGTCGGCGAGGACCCCCGCGGTGTGCACGACGGCGGTGAGCGGATGGTCGGCCGGCACCGCCGCGACGAGCCGGCGCACGTCGTCGGGGTCGGCGACGTCGGCGGCGACGACGGTGGCCGTCGCACCCGCCTCGGCGAGCACGGCCCGCACGGCCTCGGCGTCCGGGCTGGCCGGGCCGCCGCGGCTGGCCAGCACCAGGTGCCGCACGCCGTGGTGGGTAACCAGCCGGCGGGCGGCGAGCGCGGCGAGGGCGCCGGTGCCGGTGATCAGCACCGTGCCCGCCGGGTCGAGCGGCGCGGGCAGCGTCAGCACCAGCTTGCCGGTGTGCCGGGCCAGGCTGAGCTGGCGCAGCGCCTGCGGCGCGTGCCGGACGTCCCAGCTCGTCGTCGGCAGCGGGCTCAGCGCCCCCCGGGTGAACAGGTCCGCGAGGACGGCGAGCATCTCGCCGATGCGGGCCGGATCCACCTCGAACAGGTCGAACGCCTGGTAGGAGCCGCCGTCGAGGTCCGCGGCGACGGCCGCCGGGTCCCGCAGGTCGGTCTTGCCCATCTCGACGAACCGCCCGCCCGGCGCCAGCAGCCGCAGCGACGCGTCGGTGAACGGCCCGGCCAGCGAGTTGAGCACGGCGTCGACCCCGCGTCCGTCGGTCGCCGCGCGGATGCTGTCGGCGAAGTCGAGGGTGCGCGACGACGCGATGTGGGTGTCGTCGAGCCCCTGCCCGCGCAGCACCGGCCACTTCGCCGGGCTCGCGGTGCCGAACACCTCGACGCCCCAGTGCCGGGCGAGCTGCACCGCCGCCTGCCCCACCCCGCCGGTGGCGGCGTGCACCAGCAGCGACTCGCCGGGACGCAGCCGGGCCAGACCGGCCAGGCCGTGGTAGGNGGTGAGGAAGGCGACGGGGACGCCGGCGGCCTGGCTGAACGACCAGCCCGGCGGGATCGCCGTCAGCAGCCGGCGATCGGTGACCGCCAGCGGGCCGAGCGTGCCCTGGACCAGGCCCATCACCCGGTCGCCGGGCGCCAGGTCCGACACCTGCGCGCCGACCTCGACCACGATGCCCGCACCCTCGGCGCCGATGCGTGCCCCGCCGGGATACATCCCCAGGCCGATCAGCACGTCCCGGAAGTTCAGCCCGGCGGCCCGCAGCGCGAGGCGGACCTCGCCGGGCGCCAGCGGACGCTGCGCCGCCGGCTCGGGCAGCAGGGCGAGGTTGTCCAGTGAGCCGGCGGCGGTCACGTCGAGCCGCCAGACGTCGGTGCCGGCCGGCGGGAGCAGCGCCGGCTGCGTGCCGAGCGGGGCCAGCACCGGCACGCGGATCTCCCCGTCGCGCACCGCGAGCTCGCTGTGCTCGGCGGGCCGCGCGGCGAGCAGGGCGAGCGCGGCGCGGACGGCGTCGCGGGAGGAGGCGCGGCCGTCGACGTCGAGCAGCGCCACCCGGTCGGGGTTCTCCGTCCGCGCACTGCGGACGAGTCCCCAGACGCCGGCCGCGGCGAGGTCGGCGACGTCCTCCCCGGGACCCGTCGCGACGGCCCGCTCGGTGAGGATCACCAGGCGGGATCCGCTGAACCGCTCGTCGCCCAGCCAGTCCTGCAGCAGGTGCAGGGCCGCCCGGACCGTGGCATGCGCCGCCGGCACCGGATCGGCCTCCTCGTCCGTGGGAGACTCGACGGGTGCTGTCCCGGTCGGCCCGACCGCGGCAGACCGATGGATGACCAGGGCCGGCACGTGGCCGCCCGCGTCGATCTCCGCGCGCAGCGCGGCCAGGTCGGCCAGGTCCGCCAGGCTCGGCAGGTCCGCCAGGCTCGGCAGGTCGGCCAGGTCGGCCAGGTCCGCCAGGTCCGCGGCCGGGGGCACCACCTGCCAGTCCAGCCGGAACATCGCGTCGCCCGCGCCACGGCCGGCGACCGCCCGGCCCGCGTCGGCCAACACCTGCGTGGCGACGGGGCGCAGGCTCAGCCCGCCGATCCTCGCCACCGGCTCGCCGGCCGCATCGTCAACGGCCAGCCGCACCGTGTCCGGGCCGGTCGGGGAGACCCGCACCCGAAGCGACGAGGCGCCGCGCGCGGCGAGCGTCACGTCCTGCCAGGCGAACGGCAGCCGGATGCGCCCAGGGTCGGCGTCGGGACCGGGCAGCAGCCCGACGACGGCGTGCAGCGCCGCGTCCAGCAGGGCTGGATGCACCTCGAACCGATCCCGCGCGCCGGCCGCGTCCGGCAGCGTGACCTCGGCGAGCACGTCGTCGCCCTGCCGCCAGGCCGCCCGCAGGCCGCGGAAGGCCGGTCCGTACTGGTAGCCGTCGCCGGCCAGCCGCGGGTACAGGCCCGAGACGTCGATCGAGACCGCATCCGGCTGCGGCCATGCCCCACCGCGGTCGTCCGCCCCACCGCGGTCGTCCGCCCCACCGCGGTCGTCCGCTGCGGCGCCGTCGTCCGTGCGCAGGAAGCCGGTGGCGTGTCGCTGCCACGGGCCCGGCGGGTCGGTCTGGTCGGCGACGGGACGGGCGTGGACGGTGACCGCCCGGCGCTCGACCCCGTCGGGCCCGCCGCCGCCGGCCGGATCGACCGGTGCGACCAGAACCTGGACGTCGAGCGTCCCGGCTGCGGACAGGGCCAGCGGGGCGGTGAGCGCGAGCTCCTCCACCCGGTGGGCGCCGCAGTGCCGGGCCGCGCTCAGCACGAGGTCCAGCAGCGCGGTTCCCGGCAGCAGCACCGTGTCGCGCACGGCGTGGTCGGCCAGCCAGGGCAGCGCGGCCGGGTCCAGCCGGCCGGTCAGCACCAGGCCGCCGTCGGCCAGTTCCACCGCGCCGGTGAGCACCGGGTGCTGCGGGCCGCCCGCGCCCGTGCCGAGGCCTGCGCGGTCCGCCGTGCGGGTCGGTGCGTCCAGCCAGTAGCGCTGCCGCTGGAAGGGATAGGTGGGCAGGTCCGTGTGGCGCGGCCGGCGGCCGTTGAACGCCGCCGACCAGTCGACGGCGACCCCGTCGACGTGCAGCCGGGCCAACGCGGTGGTGAACGAGCGGACCTCCGGACGGTTCGCGCGCAGCAGCGCGACGACTCTGGGCGCCGGGCCGACAGCCGCGTCCGATGCCGGCACGGCGCCGTGGACGGCCGACTCGTTGACGACCGGTTCGTTGACGGCCGACTCGTTGACGACCGGTTCGGTGAGAGGCGGTTCCGCGGAACCGGGNTCCGCCAGGGCCTGTTCCGCCAGGGCGGAGAGCACCGCGTCGGGGCCCAGCTCCACGTAGGTGGTGATGCCCAGGTCGGCCAGCGTGCGGATCCCGTCGTGGAAGCGGACCGTGCCCCGCAGGTGGCGCACCCAGTAGTCGGGGTCGGTCAGCTCGGCGTCGGTCGCCACTCGTCCCGTGACGTTCGAGATGACGGGGATCGTCGGCGGGTGCAGCGTCACGCCGGCGACGACCTCGCGGTACTCGGCGAGGACCGGGTCCAGGTGGCCGGAGTGGAACGCGTGGCTGACCCGCAGGCCGCGCACCCGGTGGCCGGCGTCGCGCCAGCGTCGGCCGATCTCGTCGACGGCGTCGCGATCGCCGGAGACGACCACCGAACGCGGCCCGTTGACCGCCGCGATGCCGATGGTCCCGGCCGCGTCGGCGAGCAGCCGGCCGATCTCCTCCTCGGTGCCCTCCAGTGCGGCCATCGCGCCGGTCGCGGGCACGCTCTGCATGATCCGGCCCCGCGCGGCGACCAGCGTGGCCGCGTCCGGCAGGGACAGCACGCCGGCGAGGTGGGCCGCGGTCAGCTCGCCGACGGAGTGGCCGATCAGGTAGTCGGGCCGCAGCCCGTAGGACTCCGCCAGCCGGTACAGCGCGACCTCGAGGGCGAACAGCGCGGGCTGGGTGATGGCGGTGGCGTCCAGCTCCTCGGCCGCGGCCGACCCGGGCTCGGCGAACATGAGCTCGCCGACGGACCGGCCGACCGCGCCGTCGAGATGCGCGGTGACCTCGTCGAGCGCGGCGGCGAAGACGCGCGACGCGGCGTACAGCTCCCGCCCGGCACCGGCGCGCTGGCTGCCCTGCCCGGTGAACAGCAACGCGGTGCGGCCCGCCGGCCCGGCGACGCCGACGACGACGTGTGCCGCCGAGTCCCCGGCGGCGAGCGCCAGCAGTCCGGCGCGGTGCTGCTCCGGGCCGTCGCCGACGACGACCGCCCGATGCGCGAGCAGGGCCCGGGTGGTGGCCAGGGCGTGGCCGACGTCCGCCGCCGAGGGGCGGTCCGCCTCCCCGGCCGAGGCGGCGACGTGCTCGGCGAGCTGCGCCGCCTGTGCCCGCAGCGCCGACTCCGAGTGCGCGGAGAGCACCCAGGGCAGCGCGTCGGCACCGGTGGTGGCGGCCTCGGCCGGTTCGCCGTCGGCCGGCCGATCTTCGGCCGGTCGATCTTCGGCCGGTGGAGCGGGCTCGGGCTCGGCGACGTCCTCGGGGGCCTGTTCGAGGATGAGGTGGGCGTTGGTGCCGCTGATGCCGAAGGCGGAGACGGCGGCGCGCCGGGGTCGGCCGGGGGTGGTGGGCCAGTCGGCGGGTTCGGTGAGCAGGGTGACGGTGCCGGCGGACCAGTCGACGTGGGGGGTCGGCGCGTCGACGTGCAGTGTCGCGGGCAGGCGGCCGTGCCGCAGTGCCTCGACCAGCTTGATCACGCCGGTGACCCCGGCGGCGGCCTGGGTGTGACCGATGTTGGACTTGAGGCTGCCGAGTCGCAGGGGGCGGTCGGCGGGGCGGTCGGTGCCGTAGGTGGCGAGGATGGCCTGGGCTTCGATGGGGTCNTCGGTGCCGTAGGTGGCGAGGATGGCCTGGGCTTCGATGGGGTCGCCGAGGGTGGTGCCGGTGCCGTGGGCCTCGACGGCGTCGACGTCGGCGGGTCGGAGGCCCGCGGCGGTCAGCGCGGCGCGGATGACCCGTTGCTGGGACGGCCCGTTCGGCGCCGTCAGCCCGTTGGAGGCGCCGTCGGAGTTCACCGCGCTGCCGCGGACCACCGCGAGCACGTGGTGGCCCAGCCGGCGGGCGTCGGACAGCCGTTCCAGCACCACCACGCCGACGCCCTCGGCCCAGGCGGTGCCGTCGGCGGCGGCGGCGAACGGCTTGCACCGTCCGTCCGGGGCCAGGCCGCGCTGGCGGGAGAACTCGGTGAACATGCCCGGTGTCGGCATGACGGTGACCCCGCCGGCCAGGGCCAGGGAACATTCCCCGCCGCGCAGCGCCTGGGCGGCCAGGTGGATCGCGACCAGCGACGACGAGCAGGCGGTGTCCACCGTCACCGCCGGGCCCTCCAACCCCAGGGTGTAGGCCACCCGGCCGGAGACGACCGAGGTCAGGCTGCCGGTGAGCACGTAGCCCCCATAGCCCTCGGGCGCCTCGACGAGCCGCGGGCCGTAGTCGTGCGGGGTGACGCCCGCGAACACGCCGGTGGCGGTGCCCCNCAGCGCGTCCGGGTCGATCCCGGCCCGCTCCAGGGCCTCCCAGGACGTCTCCAGCAGCAGCCGCTGCTGGGGGTCCATCGCGGTCGCCTCCCGCGGGGAGATCCCGAAGAAGTCCGCGTCGAACTCGGCGGCGTCGGGCAGGAAGCCGCCGTGGCGGGTGTAGGAGGTGCCCGGCCGGGTGAGGTCCGGATCGTGCAGGGCGGTGAGGTCCCAGCCGCGGTCGGTCGGGAACGGCCCGATCGCGTCCACCCGCGCGTCCAGCAGCTCCCAGAGCTGCTCCGGCGAGCGCGCGCCGCCCGGCCAGCGGCCCGCGGCCGCCACGATCGCGATGGGTTCGTCGCCCGAGCGGACCGGACCGTGCGGGCCGGGCGCCTCGCCGACCGCCGCCGGCCGGTCGGTGCCGGTCAGCGCCGCGCGCAGGTACCCGGCGAGGCGTCGCGGCGTCGGGTAGTCGAAGGTCAGCGTGGTCGGCAGCGCGACCCCGGTCGCCGCCGCCAGCCGGTCGCGGAACTCCACGGCGCTCACCGAGTCGAACCCGAGGTCGGCGAAGGTCCGCTCGGCCTGCACGGTGCCGGCGGCGTGGCCCAGCACGATCGTCAGGCTCGCGCCGATCACGTCGAGCAGCACCCGGTCGGCCTCCGGCGCGGGCAGCCCGGCCACCCGTCGGGCGAGCGCGGAGCTCGGGACCGCGTCGCTGGCCGCCGAATCCGCCGCGGCCGCGGCCGTCTCCGCACCACTCGGTCCCACACCGATCGGCGCGACGGTGCCGTTCGGGGTGCTGCCGTTCGGAGCGGTGCCGCTCGGAGCGGTGCCGTTGAGTGCGGGGCTGTCGGGTATGTCCACCTCGAAGGTCCGGCGCTGGAACGGGTAGGTGGGCAGCGCGACGCGCCGCGCCCGCGCCGGATAGGCCGCCGCCAGGTTCACCGTGCCACCGGCGACGTGGACCTCCGCCAGCGAGCGGAGGAAGCGGTCGAGCCCACCGTCGTCCCGGCGCAGTGTCCCGACCACCGCGGCCGGTCCCGCGCCACCGCCCGCGGCCGAACGCGCCGCGTCCTCGACGATCGCCCGGATGCCGCCGGTCAGCACCGGATGCGGGCTGACCTCGATGAACGTCCGGTGGCCGGCGGCCAGCGCGGCGCGCACCGCCGCATCGAAGCGCACCGTCCCGCGCAGGTTCGCGTACCAGTAGCCGGCGTCGAGCCGGGACGTGTCCACCGCCTCGCCCGTGACCGTCGAGTAGAACGCGACGTCGCCCGAGCGCGGCGTGATGCCGGCCAGCAGGTCCAGCAGCGGCGCCTCGACGGCCGCCACCTGCGGCGAGTGCGAGGCGTAGTCCACCGGGATGCGCCGCACGTCCACGCCGTCCGCGGCGTAGCCGGCGATGAGCGCGTCCAGCGCGGCCGGGTCGCCGGAGACGACGGTCGCCGACGGGCCGTTCACCGCCGCCACCGCCAGCACGGCGTCCGGGCCGCCGAGGCGTTCGAGCACGGCCGCCGCCGGCAGCGGGATCGACGCCATCGCCCCGGTCCCGGCGAGCTCCGCCAGCACCCGGCTGCGCCGGGCCACCACGGCCGCCGCGTCGGCCAGCGTCAGCGCCCCGGCCAGATGCGCGGCGGTGATCTCGCCCTGGGAGTGCCCGATCACCGCGTCGGGCCGCACCCCGTACGAGCGCCACACCGCCGCCAGCGCCGTCATCACGGCGAACAGCGCCGGTTGCACCACGTCCACCCGATCCAGCGGCGGCGCACCCGCGGCCCCGGCGAGCACGTCGGGCAGCGACCAGTCGACGTGGGGGGCGAGCGCCTCGGCGCAGGCGGCGATCCNCTCCGCGAACACCGGCGAGGTCGCGAGCAGCTCGCGGGCCATGCCGGCCCACTGCGACCCCTGTCCGGGCAGGACGAGCACCACCCCGCCGCGGTCGGCGGCTCCGTCGGGCGGGCCCGTGACGAGCGCGGCGTCCTGCTCGCCGTCGCGCAGCCGGCGCAGGGCGGTGAGGAACTGCGCCGGGCTGGTGGCGATCACGACCGCCCGCCGCTCGAAGGCCGTGCGGGTGGTGGCCAGGGAATGGCCGACGTCCACCGGGTCGAACGCCGGCGGCTCGTGGTCGGTCAGCCGGTCGTGCAGCCGCCCGGCCTGCGCGCGCAGCGCGGCCTCGTCGCGGCCCGACACGGGCCACGGCAACGCCTGCGCCGCCGCCTCGTCGTCGGCGGCGGGCCGGCCCGGCGCTGTGGTCGGCGGCGTCTCGGTCGGCGGCGTCTCGGTCGACGCCAGTCTGGCCGGCGCGGTCTCGGCCGGCGGGGGCTCGGCGAGGATGAGGTGGCAGTTCGTCCCGCCCATGCCGAACGAGCTCACGCCGGCGATCAGCGGCCGGTCGCCGGCCGGCCAGGTGCCGTGGTCGGTCTGCACCCGCAGCCGCAGCTCGTCGAACGCGATGTCGGGGTTGGGGGTGGCGAAGTGGAGGCTCGGCGGCAGCTCCCGGCGCGAGATCGCAAGCACCGTCTTGAGCAGGCCGACGATGCCGCTGGCACCCTCGAGATGACCGACGTTCGTCTTCGCCGAGCCGACGTGCAGCGGCGCGTCGGCGGCCCGTCCGGCACCGAATGCGCGTCCCAGCGCGGCGGCCTCGATCGGGTCCCCGACCGGCGTGCCCGTCCCGTGCAGCTCCACGTACTGGATGTCACGGGTGTCGACGCCCGCCGCCCGCGCGGCCTGGCGCAGGACCCGCTCCTGGGCGTCCGCGCTGGGCAGGGTNAGCCCGTCGGTGGCGCCGTCGCTGTTGACCGCGCCGCCGCGGATCACCGCGTGGATCGTGTCGCCGTCCGCGAGGGCGGACGAGAGCCGCTTGAGCAGCACGATGCCGCCGCCCTCGCCGCGGACGTATCCGCTCGCCCGCGCGTCGAAGGTGTAGCAGCGGCCGTCCGGGGACAGTGCGCCGAACCGGGCGGCGGTCTCGGTGCTGTCCGGCACCAGGTTGAGCTGCACGCCGCCGGCGAGCGCGAGGTCGCACTCGCCCCGGCGCAGGCTGTCCGCCGCGAGATGCACGGCCACCAGCGACGACGCCTGGGCGGCGTCCACCGTCAGGCTCGGGCCGTGCAGGTCCAGGGTGTAGGAGACCCGGTTCGCGATGATCCCCCGGCTCTGCCCGGTGAGGGTGTGCCGGGTGACGGCGCCCGGGCCGGCGCGCAGCACCCGGGTGGCGTAGTCGCTCGTGATCGCGCCGACGAAGACCCCGGTGAGGCTGCCGGCCAGCGTCTCCGGGCGCAGGCCGGCCTCCTCGACCGCCTCCCAGGCGAGTTCCAGCACCAGCCGTTGCTGCGGATCGAGCTGCGCGGCCTCCCGCGGCGCGATGCCGAAGAACTCCGGCTCGAACCCGTAGACGTCGTCGAGGTGGGCTCCGAAGGCGGCGCCGAGCCGGCGGGGAACAGTCGGGCCGCGGTCGACCGCGTCGCCGCCGGCGCGCAGCAGGCGCCAGAACGCCGCCGGGTCGGGCGCCGAGGGCAGTCGGCACGCCAGCCCCACCACCGCAATCGGGTCTCCCGCTCCCCGGGGGGTGTCGTCAGCGTTCGCGGACACGGCTGATCCACTGCTCATCGCTGGGGCGCTCCTCGTCGTGAACGTTCAGACCCCCGACGCGCCGCCCTCGGACGGCACATTTCTCGGGAACGCCTGCCAGCGTAGGAGCACGTACTAACAACTGCCTTTAGATCCGCTAAAGGTATTTTCCGGGGAGCGGCCGAGACGATTTCCGGGCTGTTGCGAAAATGGCTTCGGCGGCGCCGAAAAAATGATCGCCGAAGGGCCTGTTGGCCGATATTTCCTTGCCACCGCATCTGACTTTCCGCGTACCGGTACCGGTACCGCGCGCCCGCACCCGGCCGCCGCCGGTGGCGGCTCGCGGTGCGGGGTCGATCGAGAGGCACGGACGGGGCGGTCGGCGCCCTGCCGACCGCCCCGTGCAGACGGGTTGGGAACCCTAACCGCTCAGGGCCCCCACCGTGTCCAGCGCGCCACCGCCGGCCGTGCCGCCCAGCACGTACACCCGGCCGTCACCGCCGGTGGTCGCGGCGGCGTCCGCCCGCTTGGACGCAGCACCCGTGGGGCCGGCGGTCCACTGGTCGTCGTCCGGGGAGTAGACCTGCACCGCGTCGGTGACGTCACCGCCCGCGTCCCGGCCGCCGACGACGTACACCCGCCCGTCCGGCCCGGTGGCGCCGGCGGCCTGGGTCACCCCGGTCGGCAGGTCGGACACCTGGGTCCAGGATCCGCTGCCACCCGTGCCGGGTGTGTAGGCGTACACGCCGGACGAGGCTCGGCCGGCCGAGCCGCCGCCCGCCGCGCTGCCGCCGGCGGCGAGGATGCGGCCGTCGGGCAGGGCGGTGAGGACCGGCGCCGTGACGGGGGTCGGCGGTGCGTCCGCCGTGGTCCAGCTCGCGGCGTCGGGGTCGTAGACTGCCAGCGTGTCGCCGTCGAGGACGTAGATCTTCCCGTCGGTCGCGCGGGCCGCCCGCGGCTCACCCATCGGCTTCGGCAGCGCCGTCCCGCTCGTCCAGGTGTTACTGGACGGCGTGTAGACCTCGACGGTGTCCGTCGGGTCGTTCGCGGCACCGGAACGGCCACCGATCGCGTAGATCCGGCCGTCGGTGCCGGTCGCGGCGGCGAGATGCGTCCGCGGGGTCGGCAGGTCGGCCGCGCCCGTCCAGGCGTTCCTGCTCGGATCGAAGACCTGGACGGTGCCCACCGGGGCGACGGCCGCGCCGGGCGCCCCACTCGGCGAGCCGGTGCCGGTCGGCGACCCGCTCGGTGTGGCCGACGACGAGCCGCTCGGTGTGGCCGACGACGAGGTGCTCGGCGTGGCCGACGACGAGGTGCTCGGCGTCACCGACGACTCGTCGGTCGGTGAGGAGGTGCCGGTGGGCGAGTCGGTGGCGGACGGTGCGCCGCTGTCGCCGGGCGCGTTCGGCGCGTTGGACAACGGGCCGAACGTCGGATCGCCGGTCAACGCGCCCGGGATGATCGTCGAGGTGGTGGTCGGACCGCCCGCGGGCGACGTGGGCNATGCGGTCGGCGACCCTGCCCGGGTCGAGGTCGAGGTCGAGGTCGGGGAGGCGGAGGTGCTCGACGGGGAGGCGCTCTGGGAGGGCGAGCCGGTGGCCGAACCCGACGCGCCGCCGGCGCCGCCCGCGGCCCCGGCGGTCGCCTGGCCGCCGATCGCGTAGATCCGACCGTCGCAGCCGGTGGTGGCGGCGAGGTGGGCGCGGGGGTCGGGTAGCGCGGTGATGGTCTCCCAGCTTCCCAGCGGGCCGGCCGTCGACGGGTAGGCCGGGCAGCCGCCGCCCGCGGGGCTCGACGCGGCGGAGCTGGTGGCGGTGGGGCTCGAAGCGCCGGAGCTCGGCGTGGCGGCACTCGCGGTGGCTGGGCTGCCCGTCGGCGTCGGGCCGCCCGGGGCGCCGGTCGGTGTCGCGGCGGCGCTCGTGCCGAGCAGGCCGGGCGAGGCGAGCGCCGCCGTCAGGGTGGCGGCCAGGACGAAGGCGCGTGGTGGGCACCGACGTGACGTGCGGGACCAACTCATGGGTTCCCCCCTCTTCAGGCCCACGTCCGCGGACCCCACCGACGGGTGGATGGCGTGGATGGGTGCATGGATGGATGGCGTCGCGGGGCCGGACGGCCCGAGCGACCGGCTGGCCGGGCCTGTGGTGGCCGTGGGGACCGGCCGGGTGGGCAGGGGCGTCCCGCGCACAGAACAGGTACGGAATGTGTTCCCTCTGCTTCGGAACGTAAGCTTCCCGCTGTGGGTGGTTGCGGCGAGGCCACCTCGCGGCCCCCCGCCACCCGAGGCTCGCCACCCGAGGCCGCCTCGCGGCCCCCGCCACCCCGCCACCCGCCACCCGCCGCCTCGGGACTGCGGCCCGGGGCCGCATAGCCTCTTCCCGTGCCCAGCCAGCCGCCGCCGGTCCCGTCGAGAGTGACCGTCCTGCACGCCCGCGCACTCGCCCGGCTGACGGGTGCGGCCGAGGCCCGGCGCAGCGAGCGCTTCTTCGCCGACCAGGGGCGGGTCGTGGCCGCCCTCGTCGGCCTGTCCGTGCTCGGATCGGCCGCGGTCGCCGCGGGGCCGTTCATCCTGCGCCACCTCATCGACACCTCGCTGCCGACCGGCCGGGTGCGCGATCTCGCCGTCCCCGTGCTGCTGCTGTGCGCGGTGCTGGTGTTCGAGTCGACCGTGCTGTCCCTGCGGATGGCGCTCATCGCCCGGCTCGGCGGGGTCGTCTCCGTGCGCATCCGCCAGACCGTCAACGCCCACCTGCAGCGGCTGCCGTTCGCCTTCTTCCCCCGCAGCCAGCAGGGCGAGGTGATGACGGTGATGTCGTCGGATGTCCTGGCCGCCCAGAACGCGATCTCGGCGACCGTGCAGGCGGTGATCTGCCGGCTGGCGGACATCGTCGTCGGCACCGCCGTCGTCTTCGCGCTGGACTGGCGGCTCAGTCTCGCGGTGATGGTGTTCGCCCCGGCCACCCTGGTGATCATCCGGTCCGGGCGGCGTCGCCTGGCCGCGCTGTCGCAGCGCCAGCGCGAGCTCGACGGCCAGCTCATGGCCCAGGTGTCCGACACCGCGTCGGTGTCCGGGGCGCTGCATGTGCGGCTGTTCGACCGGGTCGACTACGAGCGGGAACGGTTCGACGCGGCCGGCGCCGAGCTGCTCGCCGCCGCCCGGGAACAGGCTCGGCTGACCTCCCGGGTCCGTTTCCTCGTCAATCTCGGCATCGTCGCGACGATGACCGCCGTGGTCACCCTCGGCGCCTGGCTGGTCTCGTCGGAGCGGACGACGCTCGGCACGGTCGCCGCCCTCGGTGGCGCGCTGCTGGTGTCGTTCGGCCCGCTGTCCACTGCGGTCGATCTGCGCTCCGAGCTGGCCGGCGCCGGGGCGTCCTTCCGGCGGATCTTCGCCCTGCTCGACGTGCCCGAGGACGAGGCCGCAACGATGGCCGCCGGATCGCCGGCAGTCCTCGCGGGGCAGGCGCCCGCCGCGGCGGGCGATCTTCTGGCGGGAGCGGGCCGGCGGTCCCGGCCCGCTCCCGCCCTCGCCGTGCCCCGGCCGCTGGACCTGGACCTGGACCCGAGCGTCGGCGCGGACGCGGCGCCGGTGGGCCTCGACCTGGCCCTCGACGAGGTGTGGTTCGCCTACGACCAGGCTGTGCCGGGGCCCGCGCGTGCGGTGGGCGCCGCGGTGGGCGAGCATCCCGGCCCCGACGATCCGTCCTGGAACCTGCGCGGCGTGACGCTGCGCGTCGCGGCCGGGACGACCACGGCCGTCGTCGGCGCCAGCGGCGCGGGCAAGACGACGATCGCCTACCTCGCCAGCGGTGTGCACCGCCCGCAGCGGGGCCGGGTCCTGCTCGGCGGCGTCCCACTCGACGCGATCCCGCCGGCCCGGCTGCACGCGGCGATCGGCGTGGTCCCGCAGGACCCGCACCTGTTCCACGACACGATCGCGGCGAACCTGCGCTACGGCCGGCTGGACGCGACCGACGACGAGCTGCGGGCCGCCCTCGACGCGGCCAGCCTGTCCGCCCTGCTCGACCGGCTGCCCGAGGGGTTGGCGACCCGCGTGGGCGCGCGGGGCTACCGGCTGTCCGGCGGCGAGCGCCAGCGGCTCGCCATCGCCCGCGTCCTGCTGCAGTCGCCGCGGGTGCTGGTTCTCGACGAGGCGACGTCCGCGCTGGACACGGTCTCCGAGGCCGCGGTGCGCACGGCGCTGGACCGGCTCGCCGTCGGCCGGACCTGCCTGGTGATCGCCCACCGGCTCTCGACGGTGATCGACGCCGACCGCATCTACGTCATGGACCACGGCCGCGTCGTCGAGGACGGCACCCACCGCGACCTACTCGCCGACGGCGGCGCCTACGCCCGCCTCTACCGGCCGAGCACCGTCTGACCGGGCGGGACCGGCGAGATCGACGGCATCGACGGGATCGACGGGATCGATGGGATCGACGGCATCGACGAGGCCGGCGGGCCGGCCCGCCGCGGCCGGCCGGCGCCGGGTCGCGGGACGGTGGGCGCCGCGGGGGGCAGGATGGCCTGAAGCGTCGTGGGCGGAACGTGGTTTAACGCCTGCGGGAGGAGCATTCCGGTAGTGGATCCGGTGCGGCCGGCGCCGTCGTGGCACCCGCCGACCCGGACCGCGACCGGCAGGTCGAGAGGAGACACCCGCATGACCTCCACTGCCGGGAAAGCCACTGCCACCGGTGGCTCGGACGCCGCCGGTGGCCCGAACGCCGGTGGCCCGAACGCCGCCGGGCCCACCGCCCAGGGCGGCTACACGCACCGCCAGATCATGGTCATCCTCTCCGGCCTGCTGCTGGGGATGTTCCTCGCGGCACTGGACCAGACGGTCGTCTCCACGGCGATCTACCGGATCGGCGAGAGCCTGCACGGGCTGACCGCACAGGCGTGGGTCACCACCGCCTTCCTGATCACCTCGACGATCGCCACCCCGCTGTACGGCAAGCTGTCCGACCTCTACGGGCGCAAGCCGTTCTTCCTGTTCGCGATCGCCGTGTTCATCACCGGCTCGGCGCTGTGTACCTTCGCGACGTCGATGTACATGCTCGCCGCGTTCCGGGCGGTGCAGGGCATCGGGGCGGGCGGCCTGTTCTCGCTCGCCCTGGCGATCGTCGGGGACATCATCCCGCCGCGGGAACGGGCGAAGTACCAGGGCTACTTCATGGCGGTGTTCGGCACGTCCAGCGTCCTCGGGCCCGTCGTCGGCGGCGCGCTGGCCGGCCAGGACACGCTGCTCGGCGTCGCCGGCTGGCGGTGGATCTTCCTGATCAACGTGCCGATCGGCATCGGCGCGCTCGTCGTCGTCGCGCGGGTCCTGCACATCTCCCACGAGCGCCGCGAGCACCGGATCGACTATCCCGGCGCCCTCACACTGATCGTCGCCCTGGTGCCGCTGCTCATCGTCGCCGAGCAGGGCCGCGAGTGGGGCTGGGGCGCGGGCTCCTCGCTGGTTTGCTACGCGATCGGGCTGGTCGGCATCGCCGCGTTCGTGGTCGCGGAGCGGCGCNCGAAGGACGATGCCCTGCTGCCGCCCCGGCTGTTCCGCAACGGGGTGTTCGCCGTNGGCTCCGCCCAGTCGGCGATCATCGGAATCGGCATGTTCGGCGGGATCACCTTGCTCCCCCTCTACCTCCAGCTCGTCAAGGGGAACTCGCCGACCAAGGCCGGCCTGCTCACCCNCCCCCTGGTCCTGGGCATCATGCTGCTCTCGCTCGTCGCGGGGCAGATCACCTCGCGGACCGGCCGCTACAAGATCCTGCCCGTGATCGGCTCCGCGCTGCTCGTCGTCGGGATGCTGCTGCTGTGGCGGCTGTCGGCCGACAGCAGCCTCGTCTACGTCGACCTGGCGATGTTCGTCGTCGGCGCCGGCCTCGGCCTGAACATGCAGACGATCGTCCTGGCGATGCAGAACGCCGTGCCGCCGCGGGACATCGGCGTGGCGACGTCCTCGACGACGTTCTTCCGGCAGCTCGGCGGCACCCTCGGCGTGGCGGTGTTCCTGTCGATCGTGTACTCGATCGTCGGCTCCCGGATCACCTCCGCCTACGCGGACGCGCGGGGCACTGCGGCGTTCGACGCGGCCGCACGCAGCCATCCCGACCAGCTCAAGGTGCTCGGATCGGCGTCCTCGGGCGGCTCGGGCAGCCTCAACGACACCTCGTTCCTGGGCGGCCTCGACCCGGTGCTGACCCACCCGTTCAAGTCCGGCTTCACCGAGGCGATCACGGTCGCCTTCCTGGTCGGCGCCGCCGTGCTGGTCATCGCCTTCGTGCTGTCCCTGCTGCTCAAGGAGGTGCCGCTGCGGGAGACCGGCGCGGCCTTCGCCGACCAGCCGGACGCGCCCGGGGAGGCACCCGCAGGTCCGGGCACCCCCGCGCCGAGCGCGGCCGCCGCGCCGGACCCGTCGGCGGACGCCACGGGCCAGAATGCCCGCCAGAGCGAGGCCGCAGCCGCCCAGGAGACGGCTGCGGCGGAGGCGGGGAACGCTGAAGCCCCTGGGCCGCGCGTCGGCGGCTAGAGGGCCGCACATGTCGGAGGCGGCGCCTTACGGGCGGCCACCCGCGGCCCTGTCATCATCACGGATCACGGATGCCCGTCGTACGTGCGGCCGGCATTCGCCGACTACCAGTGCTCGAGGTGCGCCGCCGGGATCGAGTCCAGGCGGCGGCACGATCCGAAGCAGACCCACGCGGCACCTCTCGCGGGGCGGTTCCGTCTACAGATGGCCGCGGCGGACCATCAGGGCGAGCACGCAGGCCGAGGGCGCCATCGGCAGCCACACCGTGACCAGCCGATAGCCCAGGACCGCCGCGAGCGCGACGGCGGGGGACTGCCCGGCGGCGATGATCGCCGCGGTCAGGGCCGCGTCGAGCGAACCGAAGCCGCCCGGCGAGGGCACCAGGGCCGAGGCGGNGCTGGCGGCAAAGTACAGCGCGAAGACCGCCCCGACGCCGAGCGGCAGGTGTAGCGCGCGCATGATCGCCCACAGGGTCGCGGCGTGCAGCAGGGGGATGGCCGCCGAGCCGCCCCACAGCATCNCCGCCCGGCTGGGCGAGCGCACCGTGGAGCGCATCGACCGCAGATGGTCGACGACCCGTGCCCACACCCCGTGGGCCAGCCGGCGGATCGCCGGCACCAGCCAGCCCAGCAGCGCGGCGAGGGCGACGGCCGCCGCGGCCACCGCGACGCCGAGGGCCACCGGGCCGCTGTCGGGCAGCCGGGCGGAGTCCACCGGCAGGAACCCCCCGGCCAGCAGGACGGCCAGCACGGCGAGGTGGGTGGTGACGCCGGCGGTGGCGTCGAGGCCGACCGCCGTCAGCGACTCCCGCAGGGAGAAGCCGTGCCGGTGCAGGAAACGCAGCTTCACCGCGCCGACGCCGAACCCGGCGGGCAGCACGTGATTGGCCACGCTGCCGGCCACCTGGGCGGCGAGCAGGCGACGGACCGGCAGCGCCCGCGGCACCGTCCCCTGCTGGCAGGCCGCCCCGGCGACCCAGGTGAGCTGGGCGACGGCGACCGCGCCCACCAGCCAGAACGGATGGGCGCTGGCCAGCGCGTCGATGCCGGTCCGCACGGTCGACCACGACCGCACCAGCCACACCACCGCCACCAGCGGCGCCGCGCAGGCCAGCAGCGGACGAACCAGCCAGAACCGACCCCGGCGGGGCGCGACGGCTTCGGCCACATCCCCGCTCGGACCGGCGAGGACGAGCGTGTCGAGGGCCGTCGGGGTGGCGACGGCCATCGGGGTGGCGAGGGCCGTCGGGGTGGCGAGGGCCGTCGGGGTGGCGAGGGCCGTCGGGGTGGCGACGAGAGCCGACGGGGTGACGTCGAGAGTCGCCACGGGCAGCGCCCCGCCGCTCGCCGCCGACGCCTCCGGTAGCTGGCGCATCACGGTCCTCCCGTTCTGGCGTCCGCGTGGCCCTGGGCCACGTCGACCCGGTCCGTCGCGATGCCGTCCGTCCCGATGCCGTCCGTCGTGGTGCTGTCGGTCCTGACGCGGTCGGTCCCGATGCCGTTCGGGATGATGCCATCCGCGGGGATGCTCCCCGGCATGTCCTCGTCGAGAATTCCGCGACGCGTCCGTGACGGTTCACCCGAGTGTCGCGTGACCGCGTCGAGATCGGCACCCGAGCCGCCCGCGAGCAGCCCGGCGAGGCGTCCGGCGAGCCCGCCCCAGCTCCATGCCTCGCGCATCCACTCCCGCCCGGCCAGGCCCATCCGGGCGGCCCGGTCGGGGTCGTCGAGCAGCTCCACGACGGCTCGGGCGACGGCAGCGGTGCTCCGGCCGTCGACGACCTCGCCTGTGCGGCCGGGCAGGACGACGTCGGGGGCGCCGCCCTGGGCGCCGGTGATGACGGGCAGCCCGCTGGCCGCTCCCTCCAGGGAGGACAGGCCGAGCCCCTCCAGGTCCAGGCCGAGCCAGCGGGTACGCGACGGCATGGCGAACACGTCGGCGGCGTCGAGGTAGGCGGGCAGCTCCTCCTCGCCGACCGCGCCGGCGAAGTGCACGTCGTCGGCCACCCCCACCTGCCCGGCGAGACGGCGCAGCCGGCCCTCGGCGGGCCCCTGCCCGACGAGCAGCAGCCGGGCCCCCGGATGGCGGCGTCGCACGGTGATCCAGCCACGGATGAGCGTGTCCTGCCCCTTGCGCGGCACCATCCGGGCCACGCAGATCACGACCGGGCGATCCGACCAGCCGAGAGCCCGGCGGATGTCGGCCCCGCCGGCACCCGGCCGGAAGCGGCGGGTGTCGACGCCGCCGGTCAGCCGCGCGAGCGTGGTGCCCCGCGGGGACACGGCGACCAGCCGGCGACGGGTGAACGCGGTGAGGTACGTCAACACGTCGGCGCGGGCGGCGACGGTGCGCACGAGCGACCAGCCCACCGGCAGCCGGGACCAGGCGACCTCGTGCCCGTGGCTGGACGCCACCACCCTGGTGACGCCCGCCTCGCGCAGCGTCGGGCCGAGCACCCCGAACGGCGCGGCGGTGGGAAACCAGACGGCTTCGCANCNCTCGCTGCGCACCAGCGAGCGCAGCAGGCGCCGGGATCGCGGCGAGGTGAGGATCCGCTCCCCGGCCCGGACCACCGGGAAGGGCAACGTGCGGTCGAACTCCTCGGCGCCGGGCGCCGCCGGCGCGACGACGACGACCCGGTCGGCGGGCAGGCCGGCGGTGAGATGACAGGCGAACGTCTGGATGCCGCCGAGGACCGGCGGGAACTTGTCCGCCACCACCAGTGTCCGCGGCAGGTCGACGGCACCCGCGGGGCCGGCCGGTCGGGAGTCGGGCGGCGCCGCCGGTGCGGGCACGGTGCCCGCCGGCAGCGCGGACTCGGCCGGCCCCGCCGGGCGGGGAGTCGGCCTCACGCGGCGTCCGGCCGGCGCAGGGGTGCGGCATGCGGCGGTGGGAGGAAGGCGTCGTCCCGTACGACGGGCAACGACGGCAGTCGGCGACCATCCATGAGGGGAGATGATTGCAGGCGGCCGGTGTGAGCTGGATGAGTGCCGCGAATGGGATGCGCCCCGCGGCGGCGGGCTGGCTGGCCGTGGCCGGTCGGCCGGCGGCGGACGTGCTCCTGCGGACGTGCTCGCGCGGACGTGCTCGCGTGGACGTGCTCGACGCGGACGGGCTCGCTCAGCGCACCGCGAAGCCGGCGTCGATCGGCAGCGCGACACCGGTGACGTACTTCGCGGCGTCCGAGACCAGCCAGGCCACCGTGTCGGAGATGTCCTCGGGCTGGAGGATCTCGATGGGCAGCGCGTTCTGCATCGCGGCGGTGGCGTTGTCCGACTCGGCGAGCAGCTTCGCCATCGACTCGTTCATCGTCATGCCGGTGGCGACGCCGGTCGGGTGGATCGTGTTCACCCGGATCNAGTGCTTGGCCAGGTCGTTCGCGAGAACCTGCATGAGCCCGACCAGACCGCGCTTGGCCGCCGTGTATGCCTGCGGGCCCGCGTCCGGGCTGCCCGTCCCCTTCAGGCCCGCGCTGGAACTGGTCAGGACGATCGCCCCGCCGCGGCCGCCCTCGATCAGCGCCGGTAAGGCGGCCCGCACCGTCTTGAAGACGCCGGTGAGGTTCGTGTCGATGACGTCCTGCCATTCGGTGAACGGGTCGGCCTCCGGCGACAGCCGGATGATGCCGGCGTTCGCGATGACGATGTCCACCCGGCCGAACGCGGCCAACCCCTCCTGGAAGGCGGCGCTGAGCCCGGCGAAGTCCCGCACGTCCGCCTGCCGGGCGACGATCCGCCCGCCGAGCTTCTCGACGAGCTCCACGGTTTCGGCGAGATCGGCCGCCGAGGCGTTCGGGTAGTCCATCGACGCGATGTCGGCGCAGATGTCCACGCCGATGATGTCGGCCCCCTCGCGGGCCAACCGCACCGCATGTGCCCGCCCCTGCCCGCGGGCGACTCCGGTGATGAAGGCGGTCCTGCCGTCGAGCGTGCCCATCCGGCACTCCTTACGGAAACGGGAAGTCCNGACGTTGGTGTGCTTCAGGTCACAAACGATATTGCGGACACCGATCGTCCGCAAGGTGCTCGCGGGCCGCCGCGCGAAGATGGACCGCGGGCGGCGGCGACACCGCAGGCGGGGGGAGACCTCGTGGGCGGCCGTCGGCATAGTCAGGCGGAAGGGGACAAGGAGATCGATGATGCAGACGACGACGGGGCAGGCGGTGCGCGGGCGGCCCCGTGACCCGGACCTGCCGGCGCGGGTCCTCGACGCGGCGCTGGCCGAGTATGCCCGATCCGGCTGGGCGGGCTTCACCATGCACGCCGTCGCCGGGCGCGCCGGGGTCGGCAAGTCGTCGATGTACCTGCGGTGGCCGACCAAGGAACAGCTCCTGGTCGACGCGATCGACGCCTACACCCGCCCGCTCGTCGTCGACCACGACACCGGCTCGCTGCGCGGGGACGTGCTCGCCCTGGCGTCGAGCCTGCTGGCCCACTTCCTCGACCCGATGGGCTGGGTGACGGTGCGCATCGCCGTGGACGCCGCCGTCGAGTCCGTCGACCTGGGCGGCTTCCACGAACGGATCGTCACGAAGCACAACGACGCGGCCCAGCGCATCGTCGACCGGGCGATCGGCCGGGGCGAGCTACCGGCGGGGGTCGACGGCCGGCCGCTGCTCGAGGGCCTGTTCGGCGGAGTGCTCCTGCACACGCTGGCGCTGCCGCCCAGCGAGCACGCCGCCGCCCGCACCGACCTCGCCGCGCACGTCACGCCGCTGGTCGACCTGCTGCTGCGCGGAGTCGGCCCGGCGGCGACCCCCGCGGTCGGCTGACCCAGTCCTCGATCGCGGCCCAGTCCTCGATCGCGGCCCAGTCCTCGATCGCGGCTCAGAACTCGAGCAGGTTGTCGCGGAACAGCTCGTGCGAGTAGGAGGTCCGCACGAGGCCGCGGCGCTGCAACGCGGGCACCAGGCCGTCGGCGATCTCGGCGACGACGCGGCGGTGCACCGGCGTGGCGATCAGGAACCCGTCCCCGCCGACCTCCGCCATGACCTCGCCCATCTGTGCGGCGACCGTGTCCGGCGAGCCGACGAGCTCGACCGACTCGACAGTGTCGTGGTCCATCACCGTCTCGCGCAGCGTCCGGCCGGCGGCGGCGTTCGCGAACCGGGTCATCGAGCTCTGGTGCCCGTTGACCCGGCCGGTCAGGTCGGGAAAGGGGCCGTCCAGATCGAACTGCGCGAAGTCGATGCCGCTGAAGTACGACATCTGGGCGAGGACCGTCTCCATCNCCTCCGGGCTGCGCTGGCGGGCCCGCCGCAGGGCCAGCAGCTCGCGCGCCTGGTCGTCGGTCTCCCCGATGACCGGGTTGACGAGGAAGAGCACCTTGCAGTCGGTCGGTTTGCGGCCGTGACGGATCATCCGGGCCGAGATGTCCTCCCGGTACGCCTTCATCCCCTCGATGCCGTGCGGCACCGCGATGATCGTGTCCGAGTGCTTCGCGGCGAACTCCCGGCCGGCCGGGGAACCACCGGCCTGGCAGACGACCGGGCGGCCCTGCGGGCCGGCGGGGGCGTTCAACGGCCCGCGGCTGCGGTGGAACCGGCCGGCGAAATCCACCGTGTGCACCTTGCGGAAGTCGGCGAAGACGCCGGCCTGCTGGTCGGCGACCACGGCCTGTGGTTCCCACGACGCGCACAGCCGGTCGACGAGATCCATCCATTCGTCGGCCATCTCGTAGCGCAGGTCGTGCTCGAAGTGCTCGTCGAGGCCGAAGTTCTGGGCCGAGCGGTGACTGCTCGAGGTGACAAGGTTCGCGCCGACCCGGCCGGCGGAAAGGTGATCGAGGGAGACCAGCATGCGGGCCGCCATGTACGGCGGGTAGAACGACGTCGACAGGGTGGCCACCAGGCCGATCCGCGAGGTCGCCTGGCTCATCACCGCGACCGCCGCCATCGGGTCCAGGCGGGGCGACTCCCAGGCGTACTTCAGGTCGACCTCCATCGATCCCCGATACGCGTCGGTGATCATCAGGCCGTCCTCGAGGATGAGATAGTCGAAACAGGCTCGTTCGAGGGATCGGGCCAGGTCGGCGTAGAAGGCGCCCCGCGTCCATTCGGCGCCGTGCGTTCCCGACCACTGGCTGTTCCAGGCCTGTGGGCCGAATCCGCCCCCGACGAACCACCCCAGGTGGAACATGTGACCTCCCTACGTCGGCATGCTGGGGCAGTGTGCGGGGGCGCCGTTTCCGTCGAATGATCCCTCCGGTTACCGCGCCATTGCGCCGCGCCGACTGGCTCGCTTCCGTGCCGCATACCGCGGCCACAGCAACGAATGCGCCGCCCCGACCGCGCCGCCCCGACCGCGCCGCCCCGACCGCGCCGCCCCGATCTCCTTCCCGGCGGGACTACCCGACCCGGACCGGGCGTCGCCGGTTGCGCGGCTGCGCCGTCCGGGTAGGCCCAGAGACAGGGCAGGGACGGGGCAGGCCGCGGCCCGACACGCCGGTTCGAGGGCTGTCGGCCATGCGGCGCGGAAGGAGCACCACGATGGTGGGCACGCTGACCGTCACGGAACGTCGCGAGTGGCTCGACTGGGCGCTGGACATCTTCGACACCCAGGTGCGGGCCGTGCCACCCGGGTCCTGGGCGGCGCCGACGCCGTGCGGACAGTGGGACGTGCGGGCGCTGGTCAACCATCTCACCGTCGAGCACCTGTGGGTTCCGCCGCTGCTGGCCGGTCTGACCCGGGGGGACATCGGCACCCGGTTCGACGGGGACCAGCTCGGGGACGATCCGGGCGCGCGCTGGACGGTGACGGCCCGCCGCAGCCGGGACGCCTGGGACCGGCCGGACGCCTGGGCATCGCTCCCGATGTTGTCGTTCGGACCCACCCCGGCGGACGAGTACGCCTTCCAGCTCACCGCCGACCTGCTCCTCCACGGGTGGGACCTGGCCCGGGCGATCGACCTCTCCGGCCGGCTGCCCGGCGACACCACGTCGGCGCGAACCGTCGGCAACAACCGGGAGCTCGTGCACTGGGTCCACGACAGTCTGCGCCGCCAGATCGACGCCTGGCGCGTCGTCGGCATCTTCGCCACGCCGGTCCCGGTGCCGGACGACGCCGACGAGTGGACCCGGCTGATCGCCCTCACCGGCCGCTCGCCGGACTGGCGTCCCCGCCTCGACCCGGGCCGGCACCTCGACCGGGGTCGGCATCCCGATGAGGGCCAGCGTTCCGACGAGGGCCAGCCTCCCGACGAGGGGCAGCGTCCCGACGGTGGTTAGGGTGTGTGTCGTTCCGTGATCACGCGTGGCTGCAGCGCGGCGCGGTTCCGCGCAACCGCGCCGCGCTGCCGGCGGGCACGACCTCGACCTCCACGATCATGCGCCCGCCTGCACGCCTGAGCTACGAACGTGGACCGAGCGTGACACGATCTAGCACAAGGGGTAGATGAGGATCGGCGCCCCCGCCCCGCCGGCCGCGGCGGTGGGCGGAGCCGAACAGCTCCGCAGCGGGACCGGGGTCGTCGGCGTGGAGGAGCCGCCGGCGTCAGGCGCCGCGTGTTTGACGGCCCCGGACGGTGCAGTCGGCGCCGAGCCCGGCGATGCTGCGCCGTCCGATGCCGCGCGGTCCGCGGACGGCCGCGCCGCCACGCCGGCGCCGTCGTCCGCGCCGAGGCGGCCGATGGCCGCGGACAACGCCCCCGCCGACCCGGCCGAGCCGCCGCCGTCGCGCCCCCAGCCCACCTGCACCCCGGACACCGCGACCAGGCCGCCGACCGCGAACGCGGCCACCGCGCTCATCACGACGACCAGCACGGCGAGCAGCCGCACGGTGCCGCGGTCCGGGGAGCCCGCCGCAGCGCTCATCCGCGCCCCCGGCGACCCGGCCCGCGGGCGGACCGCGTCGCCGGTCCCGCGCCGGCGGGAATGCGCCGGCAGCGGATGGCGATCTCGGCGTCCCTGCGCATGCGCCGACCGTAGCGGATCGAGCCGGTTCCGGGGGGACGGTGCGACGCAGGCCGCGGATGTCGGCCGAATGGCGATCCGTCGGCTGGGTGCCGATTGATGGTTAGTCCCTCGAATTTCGGGAGACAAAGCCGATATCAGCGCTGCTTGTTCCTCGTCCGTTCCCTGCGACTGCCCCTTTCCGGAGGTATCTGATGGGTCTGCGTTACACCCGCCGACCGCGGTACGGACCGTTTCACCTCAACGTCAGCGAGCGGGGGGTGTCCTCGGTCACGCTGAAGCTCGGGCGCGTCTCCTGGCGGGTCTGGTCGCGCAACCGCCGCGGCGGCCTGTCCAGCGTCGACCTGCCGGGGCCGTTCTCCTACCGGCGGGAGGGCCGCGGCCGCCGGCGAGCCGAGGGCTGATCCCGCGGGGGTCGAGGGCTGATCCGCGGGTCGAGGGCTGATCTCGCGGCGGGTCGAGGGCTGATCCCGGCGGGCGTGTGCTCAGTCGGCGGCGGCGCGCGCGGTCGGCGTGGTCGGGGCCACGATCGGGACGGGTTGCCGTTCGGCCAGCAGGATCGCGAGGTCGTCGTGCAGGGCACCGCCGGCGTGGGTCCCGAGGGCGGCGATGAGCCGGTCCAGCGCCTCCTGCTGGCCGCCGCCCCGCAGCAGGTCCAGGCGATCGTCCAGCGGAAAGAAGCGTCCCTGGGCGTCCCTGGCCTCGATCAGCCCGTCGGTGAACAGCAGCAGCCGGTCGCCGACCTCCCAGTGCGCCGTCGTGACGGTGAACCGCTCGGCGAGTCCGAGCGGGGGGCTGGGCGAGCGCAGTTCCAGCGTCGCCGACCCGTCCGCCGAGACGAGCCGCGGCGGGTGATGGCCCGCCGAGCACATGCCCAGGCGCCCATCGGGGTGGATGTCCAGGACGAGCGCGGTGACGAAGTCCTCGGGCCCGGCTTCCCGCCCCACCGCACGGGCGCACGCCGCCGCGACCTGCTCGGGATCCAGCCAGGTCACCGCGGCCTCGCGGAAGGCACCGAGCACCACCGAGGCCAGCCGGACCGCCGGCAGCCCCTTGCCCCGGACATCCCCGATGATCACCCGGATGCCGTTCGCGGTCGGCACGACCTCGTAGAGATCTCCGCCGACGGACGCCTCCCGCGCCGCCGACAGGTAGCGGGCGGCGAAGCCGGCCCCGTCGAGCTGGCCCGGAACCGCCGGCAGCAGCGCCCGCTGCGCGACCTCGGCGACGGCCTGGACGCGGTGCAGCTTCGAGCGCTGCCGCTCCCGGTACACGCAGATGTAGACCGCGATCGCGGACTGGACCAGGACCAGGATGATCGCGGCGATGTGCGGCTGCGTGCCGAAGCGGTGGTCCCAGAGTCCGGAGAGGATCGCCACGATCACCGTCAGGCCGCCGATGCCGGCGGTGATCAGTGGCGGGCAGGCGGCGGCGAGGATCAACGGCCCCAGGCCGAAGTATCCGGTCAGTGCGACGCCGGGTCCCAGATCGACGACGAGCGCCAACGTGAGCACGGCCGCCCCGGCGACGATCAGGCGTACGTTTTCCGGGCCGCCCACCGCATCGGCTCCTGCGGGCGCGGCAGGGTTCGTCCGGGCAGTTCGCATGGCTCATTCTCCCGAGCAGACCAGGCGTTCGACCACGCACCCTCGCAACCCGGCCATCAGGTGACGAAAGCCTACCCGGAAGGTCAGGCGGCGTGGGCGGCGCGTTCGCCCGGGTGATGCAGGTGCCAGCGTTCGCTGTCCTCCACCTGCGCGGCCAGGGAGATCAGCAGGGCCTCGCTGCCCGCGGGCCCCATGAGTTGGGCGCCGACCGGCAGACCCGCGGCGGTCCGGCCGGCGGGCACGTTGATGGCCGGCCAGCCCAGCACGTTCCACGGCCAGGCGAACGGGCAGGCCGCCACGATCGCCTGGTCGGTGGCCCAGTTGGTGTCGCGGTTCAGCTCCCCGACGCGTGGCGGGGGGGTCGCCGTCGTCGGCGCGAGCACCACGTCGATCCGGCGGAAGATCCGGCCGATGTTGAGCCGGGCCAGCGGCTCGGCCGCACGGGCCAGCGGCAGCAGCGGCCGCAGCGCCCGACCGGTCCGCGCGTTGGCGACCGTGCGCGGGTCGAGCTGGGACGGGTCCGCAACCCGTCCGGCCCAGTCGCGGATGCCGTCCATGGACCGCGGCAGGAAGATCGTCCCGAGTAGGCCGTAGGGCGGCTCCACCGGCACGACGTCGTGCCCGAGCCGGGCGAGCACCTCGGCCATCCGTTCCACCNCGGCGCGCACCGCCGGATCCAGACTCGCCGGCATCCCGCTGTAGGGGCGGTGCAGCGACAGCCCGATCCGCAGCCGGGGCGGGGGATGCCCGGCCGCGGACAGGAACGGCTCGGCCGGCGCCGGCGCGGAGTCCCGGTCGATGGGCAGGCTGCCGGCCAGGACGTCGAGCAGCAGGGCGCCGTCGGCGACGGTCCTGGTCAGCGGGCCGTAGACGGTGAGGCCGTTGAACTGCTCGCGCACGGGCGCGCTGGAGATGCGGCCGCGCTGCGGCTTGATCCCGACGAGATGCGTCCAGGCGGCGGGGATGCGCACCGAGCCGGCGCCGTCCGAACCGATCGCGCCGGGTACCAGGCCCGCGGCGACCGCCGCCGCCGCCCCGCCCGAGGAGCCGCCGGGGGAGTGGTCCAGATCCCACGGGTTGCGGGTCACCCCGAACGCCGGGCCCTCGGTGAACGGCCACTGGCCGAACTCGGGCGTGTTCGTCTTGCCGACGATGACGGCACCGGCGGCCTTCAACCGCCGCACCATCTCGCTGTCCCGGGCGGCCGGGGGGAACTCGCCCACGGCGCCGAACGCCGTCGGCAGACCGGCGATGTCCGTGTCATCCTTGATCGCGATCGGCACGCCGAGCAGGGGGCGGTGCCGGTCGGCCGCCGGCCCGCCGCGGCCGCGGGCCGACCCGGCCGCGAGCGCCGCGTCGGCCGCCGCCGCCTCCGCGAGCGCCTCGCGCACCCGGACCCGGCGGAAGGCGTTGAGCGTGGACTGGGTCGCCTCGATCCGGTCCAGCGCGGCCTCGACGAGCTCGTGGGAGGTCACATCGCCCCGCGCGAGGCGGGCGGCGAGGGCGGCGACGCCGTCCAGCGGGCCGTCCCGCTCCGGATCGGTGAGCGTGCCAGGTGCATCCGACATCAGCCACCCCCCTGCCGCATCGGGCCTTGCTGCCCGCACCGTAACCGACCGCGGACCGTTCGCCTCGCCCCTCGCGCGATACCTCCCATTGTCCNCCGTCGTTGCCGGTTTGGCAGAAGCATGGGGAAGAGAAGGGTTTAGTGCACATCACGTGAGATTCGGGTCATATCGCGCATCGTCGGACACGCGATGCGAGTGACGCCGTATCACGCGCGCCACATCGTGTTATCAACATCGGGGACGGGGTACCGCCGACGGAAGAACGGATCGTGAACATCTCGCGGTGGTACGGAGGTATCCCGGCGCCCACCACCGGGTCGTCTCCCGCCGCCGCGGCGGCGTCGGTGCGTCGACGCGGCAGCCCGCCGCGCCGAGACCGCGAGGGCCGCCCGGATCCGCAGGTTGTCGAGATCGGAAGACCTCGAGACGAGCAAGACGATGAGGGAGGAACCACCCGATGTCAGTGGACCCGAACGCGGCGACGCCGGACCCCGCGCCGAACACGCCGCCGGCCGGCGCGGCGCCGTCAGCCTCTGGCGGGCCCCGGCCGTCCTCGCCCGAGCCGGAACGGCCGGCCAGCGCACCCGCGCTGAACGGTCACAGCCCCGCCGCCCCGCCGCTCACCGCCACCTCGCCGTCCGCCGCGACCTCGCCGACCTCGCCGACCTCGGCTCCGGAGCCCTCCGGGCCGGGGGAGGCACCCAGCGCCCGGGAGCGGGTGGCGGTGGGCGCGGCCGAGGTGCGCGAGCGCGTCAGCGGCGCGGCCGCGACCCTCGCCCCGCACGTCGCCGCGGCGAGCGAGCGGACCCGCGGCGCGGCGGAGAAGGCCGCCGGGACCGTGCGGGAGAAGGTCGCCGAGAACCCCCGGCTGGCCGCCGCGACGGAGCGGACGATCGGTGCTCGGGACCGGGCCGTCGGCACCGTGCGGGAGCGGCTCGCCCAGCACCCGCAGGTGAACGCCACGGCTGAGAAGACCCTTGCCACCAGCGGCAAGGCGGCCCGTTCCGCCGGGCAGCGGGCCCGGAACAACCCGCGGGCCACCGGTGGCGTGCTCGCCGGCACCGCGCTGGTGCTGCTGGTCCGCCGAGCCCGCCGGCGCCGCCGCCGCAGCGCCGACTGAGCACCGCCCTGTCCGGGGTGGGTGGGTTGCCGTCCCCGCCCTCTTCCTCCGGCCTGTTCCCTCCGGGTCGGAAAAGAGGGCTCATACCGGTGTTTATGCCGATCGGGTGCGGGGACACAGGACTCAACCACCTCGGCAGGGAGAATAAAATGGTCACATTCGTCGTCGTCATGATTCTGCTCGGTCTGGTCGCCGGCGCCGTCGCTCGCGTGGTGCTGCCCGGACCTGATCCGATCGGCATTGTCGGCACCATTGTCGTGGGCATCATCGGCTCTTTCGTCGGCGGTTTCCTGGGCTACGTCCTGTTCAACAAGGACCTCGGTGAGGGCGCGCTCCAGCCGTCCGGGATCGTCGGCTCCATCATCGGTGCCATCCTGGTGCTGCTGATCTGGCGCAACGTCGGTGGCCACAGCAACAGCCGGTCGCGTGGTCGCAGCCGCCGCTACGCCCGCCGGTGACCGAACCGACCGTCGGTCACGGCGACACCCATCGGTGATCTCCGGGACTGCCGAGAAGCCGACGGCAGCGAGGTCGGCCGGCGCGGGCCCAGCCCGCCCCGCGCCGACCTCGCCCGCCGGCCCTGCCCCCCACGTTCCCCGTCTCCACCCCGCTCCCTGCTCCCCACGCCCCGCCCCCTGCACCAGCCCGCACCTGATCTCGCCGCCGGCACCCGTCCCGGCGGCTTTTCGCTGTTCCGGGTCGTGGGCGACCGGCCGACGGTATGGCCGGNATGTTCACCAATGATCTCCTTCTCGAAGGAAGGGCGCCGTTCTCCCAGGAGTCGCCTGACGGGGAAGGACGTCGAGTAGAGACAGCCGGCGATCTGTTCGATCGTCCACCCATGGTCACGAGGCGAAACCGGNCGATGTCCGNCCAGGTCGATGGTAAGAGTGCCGGGNCCGCAACCGAGATCGAGGAGTCGNCCTGTCCCGGAACGGGAGAAACGCCGCGCGACCCCCGTCAGGAAAGCCTGCGGGTAGTCAGGTGGGTGGCGAGCGTAGTACCGGGCACGTGACCAGGTCATGCAGATTCCGCGGAACCGCGCCACCGGTTCCGTGCCCGTGCCCGGCCCCCGGTCCCGGCCCCGGCCCCGGGTCCGGGTCCGGGGTCGCCGGTGGTGGTGTTCGGTGGCAGCGGCTTACCGCGAGCAGATCACCGATCGTCTGCGTCCCTGCCGGGGCCGGGGTCGTCGCCGGGGAGGTCCGGGTCGTTCGTGTGGTCGGTGGTCTCACTGAAGTCGCGAGCCCGCTGGGCGGAGTCCGCGCTTGCGCCGGAGAACAGCCGCGCGTCGTCGGCGGCGTCGGCGTGCGGGGGCTGGGGGCCGTCCGGGGCGTCGCCGGCCTCACCCGGGCCGGTCGAGCCGTCGGGGGTGCGGGGCCTCGGGGGGAGATGACTGCCGTCGCCGTCCCGGGTTGACAGGGTGATCGTGGTGATCGGCTCCCAGCCGCGGCGAGCGCCGTCGCGCTTGCGGAGTCGGTCGCCGGGCGTCCCGTCGCGGTCTTCCCGCTCGCGTACCAGGGTGCCGATGGCACCCCCGTCGCGGTCGCCGGCTCCGTTCTGGTGGCTGTTGGCACCGTAAGGGCCGGCACCACTGTGTCGCTCGTTGCCGTACCGGCTTTCGTTGCGGCGGTCGTCGGTGGCGCGCGGGCGGTCGTCGGCGGGGCCGGTGAGGTGGGCGGTGGCGTCGAACTCGATGCGGGTTCGCGGCAGTGCCCGGTGGTGGTTGCGCTGTAGCCACAGCACGAGTGCCTCCCGCACGTGGCAGCGCAGATCGAAGGTGGTCGGGCCGTCCTTGCCGCTGACCAGCACCCGGATCCGGATGTGGTCGTCGACGGCGTCGGTCACCTGCAGCACGCAGACCCGCTGGTCCCACAGGTCGGTGGCTGCCAGGACGCGGTGCATCTCGGCACGCATCTCCTCGAGCGGGACCTCCCAGTCGAGATCAAGCTCGACCGCNCCGAGCACCGCGGACTCCTTGCGGGTCCAGTTCTGGAACGGTGTCGTGGTGAAGTACGTCGACGGAAGGATCATCCGTCGGTCGTCCCAGATGTGGACGACGACGTAGGTCAGGGTGATCTCCTCGATCCGGCCCCACTCCTCCTCGACGACGACCACGTCGTCGACGCGGATGGCGTCGGTGAACGCGAGCTGCAGGCCCGCGAAGACGTTGGCCAGCGAGGTCTGGGCGGCCAGGCCCGCGACGATGCCGACGACGCCGGCGCTGGCGAAGATGCTGGCCCCGGCGACGCGCACGCTCGGGATCGTCATGAGCATCGACGCGGCGGCGATGATCGAGATGATCGCGACGGTGATCCGTCGCATCAGCGTGACCTGGGTGCGCACCCGCCGGGCATGACGGTTGTCGACGACGTCGACCCGGTAGCGCGCGAGCGCGAGCTCCTCGAAGACGAACGCCAGGACGGCGACGCACCAGCCGATCCCGGCGATCAGCAGGATGTCGCAGACGTGGATCGCCGGCTGCGTCCAGTCCTGCTCGTGGGTGGCATTGAGGCCGATGAGCAGCGCCACGAGGATCAGGGTCANCCGGACGGGCCGCCGGCCGCGGTGCGCGAGGTCGGCGACGATCTGGGAATGCCGGCCGATGCGCAGCGCGACCCGGTGCAGCAGTATGGCGGCGGCCACGGCGACGACGACCGCGCCGACCAGGACCGTCAGCACGGCAATCGTCGACTGCATGTTGGAGTAGGACAGATCGGGCGCGGCGCTTACACGCACAGGCAGGCTCCTCGTCCCTGGGGGTCATGGCTCCCCGGGTGCTCTGCCCCTGATCCGCCGGCTCATGAGGTGATCCGCGCCATACCGGCGTCGGCGTGTTAATCCGCAGCGGCTCCCGAGCCGTTCCGCCAGCCGTCGCCGGTCACCGCACGAAGGATCGATCCCATCTGCTCGTTGCGGATGNGATCGACGATGCTCGCCCACTGACGAGAGAAACCTGGGCGGCCCTCCAGCGCTGACCAGACCCACCGCAGGTCCGGCTCCAGGTGAGCGCACGGCATCCACAGGTGCAGGAGCTGCTCGATCGCCGGGCTCACCCGCGCCATCCGCGCNATCCGGTCCACCCGTCCCGGCGCCTCGTCGAGCGTGTCGACGAGGCCCTGTACGACCGTCAGCAACCAGTCGTGGCAGGCGATGTCCTCGCAGAGTGTCACCAGGGCCTCGGGCCCGCCCCGGGGAGCGTCGAGGATCAGGGTGCGGACGTTGTCGTCGTCGAGGCTGAACCGGGGCGGCGCGGGAGTAACCGTCTCGGCCCGGTCGGCGAGGTCGATGACGAACCTGAACCTGGTCCGGGCCGCGCGAAGGGGCACCGCCCCGTCGAGGGCGGGGGCCGCCTGCACCCGGTCGAGGAGGCGGCCGGCGACGGCGTCGAGATCGATGGTTCCCGGCCGTCGCGGGCCGAGAAAGCCGGCGCTGAGATCGTCGGCGGAGCCGCGCCCGATCCGTTCGATGACCCCGCGGCGGGCGAGGTAGGCGGCCCAGCCGCGCCGGCGCGTCCCGGCGGCGGGCACGACCAGCGCCCGGCTGGACGCCTGCGCGATGCGGCCGCCGGCGATGACGGCGCGGCTGACGACCGTTCCGACGCCCTCCACCCGCCGGCCGGTGCCCGACGGCAACCGGCAGTGGACTCCTTCGACGATGTCGGGCGAGACGGCTCGGGCCGACGGCCTGGTCGCCGAGCGGACCGCGGCGGCCGGCACCAGGTCGAGGATCTCCTGGGCGACCGGCTCGCTCACCGCGCCGGAGTGCCGCAGGAGCGCGGTGCGCACCCCACCCACGAGCAGGGCGAGCTCCCCGTCCCCGGTCCCGGTCCCGGCGTCGCTCATGCCGGCCTGGCGGGCTGCCGACCGCCGGGACCGGTGGCGGATGGCCGATACGTCACGGGCCAAGCAGGACGTAGGACATCCGGTCGACGATCTCGAGCGGCAACGTGATCCGTTCCGCCGCCGCGCGCCGCACGGTCTGGTCCAGCGCCGCCGGGTCGACCGCCACCTGGGACAGGATCGTGCGGACCGCGTTCTCCACCGGGAGAAACCGGCCGGCCAGCACCGAGAAGGTCCGGTAGGCGCAGAAGGGCGCCGGGTTGAGCCCGGCCTGGAGCACGGCGGGCACCTGCGACCAGTCGTCGGGCAGAGCGGCGAGGTCGGCGACCTCGGCGACCTCGGGGCGCAGCACGTCGCGGCCATGCCGGCGCAGCACGCCGAGCCGGGCCAGTTGCCACACGGCGGCGAGGTAGGCGCAGGACCAGGTCCGCTTGCCGTCCGGACCGCTCCACAGCTCGACGTCGAGGAAGATCGAGTGCAGGTGCCGGGCGTTCTCGATCGGCGGCGACCAGCCGGCCCGGCCGCCCATCGCCTGACGCGCCCCCACCACGGGGGATCNCTGGCCGTTGGTCAGCCAGCCGGTCTCGGTGACCGGTGGTCGGGAGCCGTCGGCCCCGAACGGGGGATCCGCGACCAGCGCCACCTCCACCAGCTCGGCGAGGGACCCGCCGCGGTACTCGACGAGGCCCGACTCCCGGGCGAGGTAGTCGATCGGCACCCCGGCGCGCTGGGCGGNGTCGAGCAGGCGCGGAATCGCCTCGCCGGGCCGCAACTCGGCTGTCGAATCCGCGGTCCCGGAATAGTCGTCGAGCAGCAGGCAGGTACTCACCCGCGGCCGCCCCGCGGTATTCCCCGCGATCGCGGCCATGCGAGCGCGATCGGTCCACGGGGCGATGCGGTCGAAGAAGCGGTCCAGGTCCGTCGAACGGAGGTCCTCCAGATAGAGATGACCGAGCTCGACCGACACGTGCGCCAGCGGCACCTCGCTGGTCCAGGCGACCGCGGTGGACTCTCGGTACACGGCGTCCATCGGCTCAGTCCGCGCTTCCTGGCGGCGGTGCACGGGAATGGTCATCAGGCGTCCGGCGGCGGGGAGGGCTNAGGCAGTCGGAACGGCGTGCTCGCCTCCCAGATCTCCTCGAACCGCGTCCGGCGGTCGAGAATCGTCACCGGGTGGTAGCGAAGGTTCGTCCTCGCGATGCTCAGGGTGGGCGGGATGCCCTCCAGATCGACCTCGTAGCTCACCTCGTCGTCGAAGAGGATGAAGTCCTTGAAGGTCGCCGTCCAGTCGTTCCGGGTGGACGGAGAATTGCTCAGGACCTCGTTGGTCCGTACCTCTATGCCGGCTTTGAGCTGCTTTTCGCAGGTCCGGATGAAGTCATCGCTGGCGAGAATCTCCGGATCGGTGAGGATGAAGACCCGGCGAATCTCGACGCCGCGGTCCNCCGCCGCCCGCTGCGCGTTGAGGTAGGCCCGCCCGAGCTCGGTCTTCCAGAAGCCGTCCTCGAACTTGCCCTGGCCGCCGTCGGCGGCGGTCGTGCTGGTCGCCAGGATCCGGCCGGTCGCGGCCCCCGTGAGAGCGAGCAGCCAGTTGCGATCCTCGCCCTCGCAGCTCGCCGCGTAGGCCGATCGTCGGCCGATCTCCGTCGTCAGGCCCTGGACCAGCTCGGTGAGGTCGCGGATCTCCGACACGACCAACCGGCCCAGGATAGGCGAGGGCGGCGTGAAACCCACCACGTTGTTGATCAGTCCCTGGACCGGGCGACTGCCGGTCGGCAGCACGTCCAACGCCGACCCCTCGATGGCCTCGCGCAGCCGCGTGGCATTGTTCACGTGCGAGATCATGTTCTCGGTCGAGGTCATGGAGCGTTCGACGTCGCGGAGGAACTCCACCACGAGCACGGAGCCGGCCACGAAGACCGCCAGCGNGAGCGTGGAGACCAACGACCCTCTGGCCAGCTTTGTCAGCCCGAAACTGACCGCTCCGGTCAGCAGGGCTATCGAGATTCGCTGTAGCAAGGGCCGCATTGGAATCCCCCTTTGGTCGCACCTCCTCGAAGATACTAGAGATCTCGGCTTCCGTTGCTATCGTATTTCCGTCAGGTGCCTTGCCAGGAACGTGGATCCGTGAGCTTTCTAGCAAGATCTTCGAACGCTTCACCGGTCTCCCGGTTGGCGATCTGGGTGCTACTGATGTCCAGATCCCGGATAATCTGCTCGCGCCACTGCAGCACCGGATCCAGTGGTATGGCACCGATGACCATGCTCCGGCCCAGTCGCCGACGGGCGGCGAGGTCGACCAGCTCGTTGTGGCAGCGTTGCAGCCAGGATGNCTGCTGNGCGCGCAGCGGACTAAGCAGCGGGGAATTCGGTTCCTGGACGGCGGTCCGGACGAACCTGACGCAGCTCTCCATCTCCTCCCGGGAGAGGCCGAGCCTGATCCCGTTGCTCACGATCCCGCGTTCCCCGAAGACGAGGCCGTGCGCCGCGAGGATGTGCTGCCTGGTCCACCGGTGGAAGACCAGCCAGCGGACGTCCTCGCGGCCGAGGTCCGGGGCCGCGGTCGCCTCCTGCACGAGGTCCGCCGCATACGACCGGCCGGCGCTCAGATCGATGAGGATGACGCTGAACTCCTNGGCGAGGCGGACCAGGAGCCGACGGCACCGTCCGATCATCTCCACACTGATCGGGAATTCGCCGCCGCCTTCGTCGCNGGGCACCAGGACCAGCCGCCCGGAGCCGGTCGGCCGCCGGCGCCGCGACCAGCTCGCCTGCTTCCAGACGTCGATGCGCACCGGCTCCGCCGCGTCTCCCTGGAAGTACGAGTGCGCCCCGGTCCCGGTCTTGACCCCCCGGCTCGCCGCTTCGACGTCGAAGACGGCGCCTGCCGTCGGCGATCCGAAATCGAAGTCGAGGTAGCAGACATCGTCCCCCTGCAGCGCACGGCGGTAGGCGACGTTCGTCGTCGTGACGGACCGTCCGGTTCCGCCCTTGTCCGAGGTGGCCAGGACGATCATGGCTGGATGGCCTCGTAGAACTGCGGGCGGGCCGCGTCGAGCTGGTCGAGCCGCAGGAGGATCTCCTGCAGGATCGCCTTCGCCGTGCCGGGCCGGCGCTGCGCCGCCGCGCGACCCCGTTCGATCTGCACCCCGATGCCGTCCAGCTCACGGCGCATCGCCGGGCCGGCGTCCAGCCCGCCGCCCAGGAGCTGCTTGTGGAACAGGTGCTCGNCCTCGGCGAGGAGTTCGAGTGCCTCGGTGATGGCGCGGCCACTGGTGACCGGCTCCCGCTCGATGGCGCCCACGACGGCGATGAGGCACTCCATCACCCGCTCGGTGAAGTACCACGACGGCTCGGTGCTTACCGGGGACAGATCCCGGAACGTGCGGCGGGGGTCGTCCCACAGTCCCTCGCCGGGACCTTCCTCGATCATCCTCTGTTCGATGTGATCCCAGATCCGGTCGGCCAGGTCGAGGAGCTCCTGACGCAGCTCGGCACCGCGCGCGAGCGTCGCCAGACGGACGGTCCGTTTGAGTAGCGCCGTCACGAAGTCGGCCACCGGCCAGACCAGCTCCGGCTCGCGCTCGTCGGTCTCGACCAGCCGCACGCGCAGGCCCGGGACGTGCATGTCGATCGCCGCCTCCTGGCGGGTGGCCCGGCGCGTCACCCGGCTGCGGATCGCCAGCTCGTCCAGGACCTTCGCAACCCGGCTGAGCTCGTTGTCGCTCGGCTTCTGGCGGTACAGGTCCTCGATCATCATGCCGGCGACCTGCAGGGAGTAGTAGTGGTCGTTGACCGGGATCTCGCCATCGNCCCGGACGGTCGGCCGCCAGGGGATGTCCTCCAACGCGGTGCGCTGGCTGCCGAATCCTGCGATCGTCGACCAGTACCGCTGCACCAGATCCCAGCGGAACTGGAGATTGTCGGAGAGCGCCTGCTGTGCCGCGGTCAGCAGGCCGAGACGGCGGGTGCGTTCCGAAAAGAGGTCGGCGATGCCGTCGAGGGCGGTGAGCGTGAAGTAGAGGTTCGGTCGGGATATTGCCCGTCCCGGCTTCTGGGCTGCCTCGGGGAACTCGTCGGTCCGCACCGTCGGTGCAGCACGGACGACCCCCCAGGACCAGCCGCACTCGAACAGGTGGTTTTCGTTCTCCAGGACCTCCAGGCCGGCGGTTCCGGCGGTGGCCCGCTGCAGGTCGGCGCGGATGTCGTTCAGCGAGCGCTGGAGCTGGGCAGTCAGTTGCTCCCGCGGCAGCCGGTCCTGGTCGGTGGTGCGCAACAACGTGTCGCCGGCGGCGGAGGTCGGGGAGAAGGCGTGCACGGCGAAGCTGCGCAGCAGACCGACCATCGCCGCGGTCAGTCGCTCGCTGNCCGCCTTCTCCACCCACTCGATGTCCCGCAGCAGTTGGGGCCGGCGGATGCCCGTGTTCCGGTACTCCTTGAAGAAGCCCAGGATCGCCAGGCACAGCGTGATCGACATCGACATGGAGTCGACGATTTCGACCTGCTGGCGGTCCGGGGGGAGTTCGTCGCCCTGATTGATCGCCTGTAGGTATGACCCGCCGTGGAAGACCGGGATGCCGTCGTCGTCGCGGTACCGGCGCAGGAAGGCACTGACCGCGCCGAGAAGCACCTGGGGCACGTCGACGGCCTCACCCAGGGGGCGCAGTGCCTCGGCGACGTCACGCGCGGTCAGGTCCGGCTGCTCCAGCCGGAAATNGGGTGACTCCGTCGTGGCCGGATACATCAGACAGAGGAGCTGCTCGGCGTCGGCGGTCGAGTTCGGTTCGGCCCGCCCGCCGAAGACCCACTCGCCCTTCACGTACGAGTACGCGGCCGCAGCCTGCCAGAGATCGAGGAGCAACTGTCGCGGTTGAATCTTCNCCTGTTNCCNCCGCCCCCGCCGGTCCGCCGTTTCCGGCGCCTGGTCAGCGTTCTGCCGCCCGGCCGAGGGCGACCATCATGCCGGTGTATCCCGGACGTAGCGACTCGCTGGAGACCCGGCTGATCTGCAGATCGGTCGTGCGGGTTTCCAGGCAGCGCCGAACCTCGGGCATCCCAACCTCCACGGCCGGGAACTTCAGGCCGCTGACCTCGTAGCCCTTGGAGTTCTCCATGTAGGCCATCGCGAAGGGCGCGCCAGGTCGCAGCGCGCCCAGAAAGCGATTCACCGCCTCCTCGAACTCGCCGTGATGACCCGAGATCGAGCAGGCGACGAAGAACATCGTGCCCANCTCCCACTCGCCGGCCGGAAGACCGAACAGGTTACCCTTCTGCACACGCGCCGCCGACGCCAACCGCCCGCGGGGGTCGCCGATGCTCCGATACGGGGCACGCGAGGTCANCACCGTCCAGAACGGATCCCAGGTCGGTGCGTATCCATGGGCCACCTCCTTTTCCAACCAGGCCACGTTCTGGGTGGAGTGCTCGACCAGGGTGATCTCCTGGCACCACGGCAGCATCGACAGCGCTGGATAGAGATTGGGGCCCGTGCCCACGTCTATCCCGCGCACCGGTCGGGACGGTCCCACACTCACGAAGAAGTCCCGGACCAGCCCGAGAATGAGTCGGTCGTCATCGCGGAGCGTGTGGTAGTTGTGGCTGAAGTAGGCCGTCGGATCGAAGTCGTCCCACGGAGCATCCGAGTTGTGTGCCACGTTCACTCCTTGGTCCGCCTCCGGAAGCGGATCAGTCCGCGTGGTCATCGGACGCGCCTCCGCGGCCGGTGGTGGGCGTAGCCGGGCCCGGGCGGCGCCGTCGTGGGAGACAGGATCCCGGCGAGCGTGTCCGGCGGTCGAGGAGGCGCCGCGGGATGGTGCGCCGAGGCGCCGCGACCCGATCGGCGGCACACCGCGCCCGCCGGCCGCCGGTGTGGGCATCCGGCGTCCGCCGGCCGGTGCGGGCAGGCGCCGGTCGGCGCGGTAGGACGGGAGGCCGGCGCGGTAGGACGGGAGGTCGGCGGGCGGCTCAGCGCGGGGTGGACGGCGCGTCGGCGCGATCCGGCGCGACGGCGCCGACATCCACCGTCCGGACGGGCGTCGACGAGACCTCTGCGGACCACGAGCGAATGATCGCCTGGGTCAACCGACAGGTCATCAGGACCCGGTTCTCGCCGGAGCCGAAGTAGTCCACTTCCTTGGAGGTTCGATGGAAACCGAGGCTTTCGTAGAGATTGGTCGCCACGATGTTCTCCTCGCGGACGGCCAGTCGCACGTGCTGAATGCCGTGCTCGAACAGCAGCGTCAACGCGTCGCAGGCGAGTCGGCGCCCGATGCGGTGCCCGCGAAGCCCCGGGACGACCCCAAGGCCCTGGAACCAGCCGATATCCGACGTACGTGACGTCATGGTCAGGNAGTAGCCGCAGAGCCTGCCGTCGATGCGCGCGACGAGGATCTCCCCGGAATGCGCGTCGAAGAGCTGCCGGAGAGCGAAGTACGGGTACGCCAGCTCGCCGAAGACCTCCCGGTCGACCGCGTGCAGAGGAAGGAGATCCTCTCTCTCGACCAAGCGCACTTCGAGCCGCGACTCCACTGTGAATCCCTCCAGCACCGCCGGGACGGCCTCGACAACACTGTCCGCTCCCGAATCGGCGCCGCGAGGTCGCACGAGCGGCATGGCCGGTCGGCAGTGTCGAGCCGGACACGCCGGGGACGAGACGGAGCCTCGGGCTCCATCCCCCGGGCATTCGAAGACTACCGCGCCCGTGGTGCCTCGGCGTCGGAGCATGGGCGGAGACACCCGTCGCTGGTCCCGCAGGAAAGACCATGGTTCACATGATGCGACAATGAGGGCGCTTACGTGGAGGACTGGTGGTTTTTTGCTTTGCACTTAGATGTGTGTGATGCTGCCGCGGTGCCCCGCTGTGTGGGGGGAGACCTGTCTCCCGGTGCGATTGATGTGGTTACCAGGTCATGGTGGGCTGGCCATGCTGCCGTGCCGGGGTGCAGCGCCTGCCGGTCGGCTCAGCGCTCGCGCGGCGGCAGGAAGCGGTACATGACGTAGAGGTCGACGTTGCCGAGCCAGGGATGGCGGTAGGCGGCGGGTAGCGTGCCGACCTGGCGGAACGCCAGCGACCGCCACAGCGAGACCAGCTTCGGGTTCGCCGCGACGACGTGAACCTGCATCGCCTGGTAACCCAGGTCCGTGGCGTAGTCGATCATCTCCTCGGCGGCCTGGCGGCTGACNCTCTCCCAGTGACCGCCGGCACGCCCACGGGTGGGGGACGCCGGGCCGCCGTAGGGCCCGTGATCCTCGTACGGACCGGCGCCGGCGCGCGGCCCCCCCTGGTCGATCCGCTTCGGATCGACCAGCAGCATCGCCTGCGCCACGTGGTTGCCGAGGCCCGGCAGGCTCGGCGTCAGCAGCGCGGTCGCGACGACGGTCGTCGCGCCCGGGGCCCGGTCCGCCACCTGCGCCACCTGCGCCGCCCCGTCCGCCTCGACCTCCTCCTCCATGACCAGCACCTCGGCAGGCGGCGGGAGCATCCAGACGGCGCGGGCGGTCTCCTCACCGGTGTCGGGCTCCCAGGGGCAGGTTTCACCCTCGATCACGACGGCCCGCCACACCGGCCAGATCCTGTCCCAGTCCTCCTCGGACGCCCGCCGTATGCGCACCTGTCCGATCCTGCCCGTTCGCCGCATCGCGCGGGTAACGGCGATGCGACGCCGGCGCCCGCGGTCCGGCGTGAGCGCGGCGAGATCTGCCCGTGGACGGGACGAAACAGACCGGGACTACAGTCCCCGCATCGTGCCGGGACCGCGTCTGCCGGCCGTGGCCCTACTGGAGGGTGCGATGCGAGTTCCCCGGCCGCCCACCGCCTGGGTCGCGACCCTGTCCACGAGCTGGAGCGGCTCCGCCCGCGAGGCGATTCTGCGCGAGCTGAAGCGGGTGATCCTCGACGGCGCGGCGGCGCCGGGCCTGCCCATCCCCGTCGACGAGGTGGCCGCGCGCTACCAGGTGAGCCGGATTCCGGTCCGGGAGGCGCTGATGAGCCTCGTCGGGGAGGGCCTGGTGGAGCACCGCTCCCGGGCGGGCTACACCGTCGCGACACTCACCCCGGGCGAGCTGCGCGAGTTCTACCTGGTGCGAGAGGCGCTGGAGGCGGCGGCCCTCGGCGCCGCGGTGCGCCGGGCGACCGCCGCGGACGACGCGCTGGTCTCCCAGGCGCATGCCGCCACGTCGGAGGCGATCCGGGCGGGTGACTCCCGCGGCCACCACCGGGAGAGCCGGCGGTTCCACCTCGCGCTCGTCAACGCGGGCGGCATGCCGCGCCTGGCGCGCATGTTCGAGTCCGCCTGGAACATGACCGAGCCCGCCCGGNCGATGGACTACGCCTCACGGGACGCCGTGGACCTGCTCAACGACGACCACGAACGGATGCTGCACGCCTTCCGGGCCCGCGACGCGGCCGCGCTGCTGGAGGTCTCGCGCCTGCACCACGGCCGCCTGCAGAACTTCGTGCTGGCCCTGCCGGAGTCCGGCGAGCTCGGCCAGGGCTGAGCGGCCCCCGGGGAGACGCAGACGGGCCGGCGATGTGGCGGCCCGCCGATGGTCCGGGCTGGTCCGGATATATCTGTCGCGTCATTCGACAGAAACATCGCCGCCCTACGCTTTCTCGACAGCAGCCGGACACCGGAATCATCTCGCTCGACCAGGGCGGTCCGGTGCCGATGCCGGCCGTGATGCCGGCGACCCGTCGGTGCATTCGGCAGGTCGGTGCATTCGGCAGGTCGGTTCTCTCGGCATGTCGGCGATTTCGGCATGTCGGCGATTTCGGCAGGTCGGCCGACGCCCGATCATACATCCGGACCGTGCAGTCGATCGAGGGAGAAACAATGACCGAGTCCGTGACCTCCGCGGNGCGATCGCGGAGCCCGGAAACGGCTCCCGGTGGTCTCGTCGAGACCGCCGGGCCGGCCGGGGTGGCTGTCGTGGAAGAGGGGTACGACCCCCGCCTCCACAATGCGGACCTGGCGCCGCTGAAGGAACAGGGCTGGTCCGCCTACAACATCTTCGCCTTCTGGATGTCGGACGTGCACAGCGTCGGCGGCTACGTGACCGCCGGCAGCCTGTTCGCGCTCGGGCTGACGAGCTGGCAGGTTCTGGTCGCGCTGCTGGTGGGCATCACCATCGTCTATTTCTTCTGTAACCTCGTCGCTCGGCCGAGTCAGCAGGGCGCGGTGCCCTACCCGGTAATCTGCCGGGCGCCGTTCGGCGTCCTCGGGGCGAACGTCCCGGCCGTGATCCGTGGCCTGATCGCCGTCGCCTGGTACGGCATCCAGACCTATCTGGCCTCGGCCGCGCTCGACGTCGTGCTGCTGAAGCTCTTCTCCGGGCTCACCCCGTACGCCGACGTCCACCAGTACGGCTTCCTGGGTCTTCCGCTGCTCGGCTGGTGCAGCTTCGCGGTGCTGTGGGTCCTGNAGGCCNCCGTCTTCTGGACCGGGATGGAGACGATCCGCCGGTTCATCGACTTCTGCGGGCCAGCCGTGTACGTCGTCATGTTCGCGCTCACCGGCTACCTCATCTACCGGGCCGGCTGGGGCGCGATGAGCCTCAACATCGGCAGCGGGGACCACCACGGATCGACGATCTCCCTGATGCTCGGGGCGATCGCGCTGGTCGTCTCCTACTTCTCCGGCCCGATGCTGAACTTCGGCGACTTCGCCCGGTACGGGAAGTCGTTCGGCGCGGTCCGAAGGGGCAACCTGCTCGGTCTGCCGGTGAACTTCCTCGTCTTCTCCCTGCTGGTGGTGCTCACCTCGTCGCTGACGATTCCGGTGTTCGGCGAACTCATCACCGACCCGGTGCAGACGGTTGCCCGTATCGACAGCACCTTCGCCATCGTCCTCGGCGCGCTGACGTTCACGACGGCCACCATCGGCATCAACATCGTCGCGAACTTCATCTCGCCGGCCTTCGACTTCTCGAACGTCAGCCCNCAGCGGATCAGCTGGCGCGCCGGCGGCATGATCGCCGCCGTCGGATCGGTGCTCATCACCCCGTGGAACCTGTACAACAACCCGGATGTCATTCGTTACACGCTGGAGACCCTGGGCGCCTTCATCGGCCCGCTGTTCGGGGTGCTGATCTGTGACTTCTATGTGATCCGCCGCCGGGTCGTGGTGGTCGATGACCTGTTCACGATGTCCGAGCAGGGCACCTACTGGTACCGCAAGGGCGTCAACCCGCCGGCGGTCATCGCCACCGCGGTCGGTGCCGTCGTCGCGATGGTCACCGTGGTGGTGNCGTCCTCGGCGATCTCCTGGATCGGCACCGCGGGCCAGTACAGCTGGTTCATCGGCATGGGCCTCGGCCTGGCCGTCTACTACGTGCTCGCCCGACGTTCACCGATCACCGCGACCTCGCTGCGGCCCGCCCCCGTGCCGGCGCCGCGTGCGCCCCAGGCCAGCCAGGAACCGGCCGCCCGCTAGCCGCGATCCCCTGCCGGCGAACGATCGACCTGGACGGCCCGCGCCCATGCTCATCAGGGTCATCAACCCGAACACCACCGTCGCCATGACCACGCTGATCGACAAGTCCGCCCAGCTCGCGGCCCGTCCGGGCGTCCTCGTCGAGGCGGTCACGTCGGAGATGGGCCCGGCGTCGATCGAGAGCCACTACGACGAGGCCCTCAGCGTCCCGGGCATCCTCGCCGAGATCGCCGCCGGCGAGGAGGACGGCGCCGCCGGGTACGTCATCGCCTGCTTCGGTGACCCGGGGGTCGACGCCGCCCGGGAGCTCGCGGCCGGGCCGGTGCTCGGCATCGCCGAGGCGGCGATGCGGGCGGCGAGCTGCCTCGGCCGGGCCTTCAGCGTCGTCACGACCCTGGACCGCACCCGCGGCCGGGCCGCCGAACTCGTCGACCGGTACGGGTTGCGTCCGGTCTGCCGCAGCGTGCGGGCCTGCGACCTGCCGGTCCTGGCCCTCGACAGCGACCCGGGCGCCCCGGCCCGGGTGCTCGCCGAGTGCCGGGCGGCACGCGACGCCGACGGCGCCGACGTGATCGTACTGGGCTGCGCCGGGATGGCGGACCTGTGCGCCGCGTTGTCCGCCGACCTCGGCATCCCGGTGATCGACGGCGTGTCCGTCGCCACGGCGGCGGTCGCCGGCCTCGCCGGCCTCGGGCTGCGCAGCAGCGGCCGGGGCGAGTACGCCCCGCCGCCCCGCAAGCCGTACACCGGCCTGCTGCACGGCTTCGGCTCCTGACGCCCCGGTCCGGTTGTGGTCGTTCGGTCGGTTGCGGCGGTTCCAGCCGGCTGCGGCGGTTCGAGTCGTGGCGGCTCGGGGGGTTGGTTGCGGCGGCTCGGTCAGCCGCGGGGGACGTCCCGCCAGGGCTTTCCGGTGTCGACGCGGACGTCGCCGGGCAGCCGGAGCACCCGCTCGCCGAGCACGTTGCGCAGGATCTGCGACGTCCCGCCCTCGATGGTGTTGGCCCGGGCCCGCAGGAACCGGCGCTGCAGGCTGTCGGACGGATCGTCGTAGGAGTCGTAGAGGGTGCCCTCGGGGCCGAGCATCTCCATGCAGAAGTCGTAGATCTTCTGGTTGAGCTCGGCGCCGACGAGCTTGCCGATGGACGCCTCCGGTCCGGGCGGCCCGGCGGTGCGGGCGACGCGGGCACGCTCCCCGGTGAGCCGGTAGGCCTCGGCCTGCGTCCACAGGTCGGCCAGCCGCAGCCGCAGCGCCGGGCTGTGGAGGTCGGGCCGGTCCCGCCACAGGTCGAGCGCGTCGGCGATCGTGCCGGAGCCGCGGCCGAGCGCGGAGTCGCCGATCGCGGAGCGCTCGTTCATCAGCGTGGTCATCGCGACGTTCCAACCCTGGCCGACGTCGCCCAGGCGATGGGCGTCGGGGACGCGCACGCCGGTCAGGTAGACCTCGTTGAACTCGGCCTGGCCGGTGGCCTGCCGCAACGGCCGGACCTCGACGCCGGGGGCGTGCATGTCGACGATGAAGTACGTCAGCCCGCGATGCTTGGGCAGGTCCGGGTCGGTCCGGGCCAGCAGCAGTGCCCAGCTCGCCAGGTGCGCGAGGCTCGTCCACACCTTCTGCCCGTCGACGACCCAGTCGTCGCCGTCGCGCACCGCGCGGGTCGACAACCCGGCGAGGTCGGAGCCCGCGCCCGGCTCGCTGAACAACTGGGCCCACATCTGCTCGCCGGTGTACAGCGGGCGCAGCAGCCTCGCCCGCAGCTCGGAGTCGGCGTGGCCGTGCAGGGTCGGGCCGGCCATGCCGACGCCGATCGGGTTGTTCAGGAACGGGTCGGGCCGACCGCCTGCCGCCAGGATCGCGTCGGCGACCGCCTGCAGCCCGGCGGGCAGGCCGAGGCCGCCGAAGCCGACGGGGAAGTGCACCCAGGCCAGACCCGCGTCGTAGCAGGCGCCGAGGAACTCCGCCGTCGTCGCGGTCGCCGGGTCGAGGCCGGCGACCACTGCGTGGGCGGCCTGTTCGACGCGTGCCCGATCGTCCTGCGAATCCCCCGGCGCAGCCAGGGTGTTGGCCGTCTCGGCGCTCATCGCCGTCTCCCGCCTGTCGTCGTCACGTCGTGCCAAAGGTTGCTGGTGCCTGCGCGGGGCGCGGGCTGCGGCGGCGGGCTAGCGGCCGTCGGTGTCGTCGAGGACGAGCTGGGCCAGTCGCTCCTGGTGCGCCTCGGCGCCGCCGAACAGGGCTGCGTCGGTGTAGGCGCGCTTGAGATACAGGTGGGCGGGATGCTCCCAGGTGAAGCCGATCCCGCCGTGCACCTGCACGNCCATCGCCGCGACCTGGGTGAACGCCGTCGAGCACACCGACTGCGCGAGGCTCGCCGCGATGCGCGGGTCGTCGGTGCCCTCGTCGAGCGCCCACGCCCNGTGGTAGGCCACCGAACGGGCCTGCTCGACCAGCACCAGCATGTCGGCGCACAGGTGCTTGACCGCCTGGAACGACCCGATCGGCCGACCGAACTGCAGCCGGGTCCTGGCGTACTCGACGGAGAGATCGAGCAGGTACTGAGCGGCGCCGACCTGCTCGGCGGCCAGCAGCACGGCGGCGGTCTCCGCGGTGGTGGCGAGAACGGCCGCGGCCTCCGGCGCCGCGGCGAGCAGCCGGGCCGGGACGTCGTTGAAGCTGACGGTGGCCTGCCGCCGGGTGAGGTCCATCGTCGGCGTGGACTGCCGGACCAGCCCGGCGGCCTCGGCGCTCACGGCGAACAGCCCGACGGCGCCCCCGTAGCCGTCCTTGTCCCCGTCCACGTCCTTGCCCTCGGCCGCGCCGTCCCCGTCCGCGCCGTTCCCGTCCGTGCCGCCGATCGCCGCGGCGACGAGCAGCAGGTCCGCCGCGGCGCCGTCCAGCACGTGCGCGACGGACCCGCGCAGCGTGTACCCCGCGGTCGCGGCTCCGCCCGGGGAGGGAGTGCCGTCGGAGGAAGGGGTGCCGCCCGGTGCGGCGGTGCCGGGGCGGGCGGTGGCGGTCACGGTGACGGCGGCCGGGTCGAACCCGCCCCGGTGCAGCGGCGCCGCCAGCGCGGCGGTGGTGCGGCCCGCGACGAGCCCCGGCAGCAGCTCCGCCCGCGCCGCCTTGTCACTCAGGCCCCCCAGCGCCGTGGCACCGAGGATGATCGAACCGAGCAGCGGCCCGCACACGAGCGCCCGGCCCAGCTCCTCGATCACCACCGCCTGGGAGACCAGCCCGTCGCCGACGCCGTCGTACTCCTCGTCCGTGGCGAGTCCGAGCACGCCGAGTTCCTCGCCGAGCCGGGACCAGACGGCGGGATCGTGGCCGAGCGGCGAGGCCATCAGCCGCCGGACCTCCTCCTGCGGACTGACCTCTGCGGCGAACGCACGTACCGTCCGGCGCAGCTCGACCTGCTCGGCTGACCAGGCGAACTCCGAGCTCATGGGCCCTCCTCGCGCGGGGCGGAAGCAGTGGGTGAGGTCACGTGGTGTGGCATCCGTCACCGACTCAAACAGGTGGTGTGGCGCGCGGTCAAACAATTGCAGTGGATGGTCGGATTTCGGCCCGGCAGGCGGCTGTCCTGCCGGGACGTCTCACCGCCGGCAGGAGGCGGNCCGCCGCGACCTGCGGTCACCGGGATGTCGCTGACCGTTGCCGGACTCGGGCGTTGCAGACTGGGGCGTTGCAGACTCGGGTGCGCCGATGAGGGCCGGCCGGGGGATGACCCTGCTGGAGATGACCCGACTGGAGGGGACACCGGATGGCTCTGCACGGGAAGGCGAGTGGGTCGCAGGCGGAGCAGACGGTCGACGTGCGGCCGCAGCTGGTCCGGCCGGGGGAGGACGTGGTCGTCCCCCGGTTCCGGATCCCGCGGGAGTCGATCTCGCCCGAGACCGCCTACCAGATCGTTCATGACGAGCTGATGCTCGACGGCAACGCGCGGCTGAACCTGGCGACGTTCGTGACCACCTGGATGGACCCCCAGGCCGATCGGCTGATGGCCGAGTGCNCATCCAAGAACATGATCGACAAGGATGAGTACCCGCAGACGGCGGAGCTGGAGAAGCGCTGCGTCAACATCCTCGCGGACCTGTGGCACGCCCCCGACTCGGAGCATGCGGTCGGCTGCTCGACCACCGGCTCCTCCGAGGCGTGCATGCTCGCCGGCCTGGCGCTGCTGCGCCGCTGGCGGGCCCGGCGGCGGGCGGCGGGCGCCCCGGCCGACCGGCCGAACCTCGTCATGGGCGTCAACGTCCAGGTGTGCTGGGACAAGTTCGCCCGCTACTGGGACGTGGAGCCACGGCTGGTTCCGATGGCGCCGGGCCGCACGCACCTGACCGCAGACGAGGCCGCCGCACGCTGTGACGAGAACACGATCGGCGTCGTGGCGATCCTCGGCTCGACGTTCGACGGCAGTTACGAGCCGGTCGCCGAGATCGCCGCCGCACTCGACCGCCTGGCCGCCGCGGGTGGCCCGGACGTGCCGNTGCACGTCGACGGCGCGTCCGGCGGGTTCGTCGCCCCGTTCTGCGACCCCGAACTGGTCTGGGACTTCCAGCTCGACCGGGTCGTGTCGATCAATGCCTCGGGGCACAAGTACGGGCTGGTCTACCCGGGGGTCGGCTGGGTGCTGTGGCGCGACCGCGCCCACCTGCCGGACGAGCTCGTGTTCGAGGTGGACTACCTCGGCGGGAAGATGCCGACGTTCTCGCTGAACTTCTCCCGGCCGGGGGCTCAGGTCGTCACGCAGTACTACACGCTGCTCCAACTGGGCTTCGCCGGCTACCGCCGGGTGGCTCAGGCGTGCCGGGACAACGCCCGGTGNCTCGCCGACGAGGTGGCCCGGATGGGTCCCTTCGAGCTCGTCTCGGACGGCAGCGGGATTCCCGCGTTCGCGTTCCGGCTGCGCGACGAGATCACCGACTACACCGTCTTCGACATCTCCGAGCTGCTGCGTACCCGCGGCTGGCTGGTGCCCGCCTACCGGTTCCCGCCGGACCTGACCGACCTCGCCGTGCTGCGGATCGTGGTACGCCACGAGTTCAGCCGCGATCTCGCCGGGCTGCTCGTCGCCGACCTGCGCCGGGTCGTGGACAGGCTGAGCGGCGCCGGGCGGCCCCTCCCGCCGCCCCCGCCGGACGGCGAGGCGGCCTCCTTCCACCACTGACGACCTCGCGCGGCTCGCCGAGCCGTCGGCCGCCGCACCTGTCCGGAGGCCTCGGGCGTCCGATTTATCCCTCCGGATAGCCGGGAAATGTGCCGCGGATCGGTGCTGCGGCCCCGCCCGCTTATCCGGAGGCCTCGGGCGTCCGATTTATCCCTCCGGATAACCGGCCGGGGCGGGGGCGGGGGCGGGGGTTGCGGCGGGTGGGTGGTCAGGGGGCGGCGGTGAGGACGGGGCGCAGGGCGTCGAGGACGGTGGCGTCCTCGATGGTCGGCGGGACGGCGGGGGAGCGGCCGTCGGCGATCTCGCGCATGGTCCGGCGAAGGATCTTGCCGGAGCGGGTCTTGGGCAGGGCCGCCACCACGTCGACCCGCTGGAACGCGGCCACCGGCCCGATCTCCGCGCGGACGCGGGCGACCAGTTCCGCGGCGAGGGCGTCCGGCCCGATCTCGACTCCGGTCTTCACCACCACCAGCCCGCGCGGCACCTGCCCCTTCAACGCGTCCGCGACGCCGACGACGGCGCACTCGGCCACGGCGGGGTGCGCGGCGAGGACGGCCTCCATCGATCCGGTGGACAGCCGGTGCCCGGCCACATTGATCACGTCGTCGGTGCGGCCCAGNACGAACAGGTACCCGTCGGCGTCGACGTAGCCGCCGTCGCCGGTCAGGTAGTACCCGTCGAAGGCGGACAGGTAGGACGCGACGTACCGGTCGTCGTCCTCCCACAGGGTCGGCAGGGTGCCGGGCGGCAGCGGCAGGCGCAGGCAGATCGCGCCCTCCGTGCCGGCGGGGACGGGCTGGCCCGCCGGGTCCAGCACCCGCACGTCGTAGCCCGGCATCGGCATGGTGGGGGAGCCCGCGCGGGTGGGCAGCTGCTCCAGGCCGATCGGGTTGGCGCAGATGGGCCAGCCCGTCTCCGTCTGCCAGTAGTTGTCGATCACCGGGATGCCCAGGGTGGCGACGGCCAAGTCGTAGGTGGCCGGGTCGAGGCGTTCGCCGGCCAGGAACAGTGCGCGCAGCGACGAGCGGTCGTACCCGCGCACCAGGGCGCCCGCCGGGTCCTCCTTCTTGATCGCCCGGATCGCCGTCGGCGCGGTGAACAGCACGTTCACCCCGTGCTCGGCGACGACCCGCCAGAAGGCGCCGGCATCCGGCGTGCCCACCGGCTTGCCCTCGTAGAGCACGGTCGCCGCGCCGGCGAGCAGCGGGGCGTAGACCGCGTACGAGTGCCCGACCGCCCAGCCCACGTCGGAGGCCGCCCACATGACGTCCCCCGCCCGGACCCCGTAGATGGTGCCCATCGACCAGGTCAGGGCGACGCCGTGGCCGCCGTTGTCGCGCACGATCCCCTTCGGCCGGCCGGTCGTGCCCGACGTGTAGAGGATGTAGAGCGGATCGGTGGCGGCGACCGGCACGGGCGGGTGCGGCGCCGCGGCGGCCAGAGCCGCGTCCCAGTCGTGGTCCCGGCCGACGACCATCGAGCAGCGCTGGCGGTCCCGCTGGACGATGAGGGTCGCGGCGGGAGCGTGGGCGGCCAGCGCGATCGCCTCGTCGAGGATCGGCTTGTACGCCACCAGCCTCGTCGGTTCGATGCCGCAGGAGGCGCTGACGACGACCTTCGCCTGCGCGTCGTCCATCCGGGCGGCGAGCTCGGCCGCGGCGAACCCGCCGAAGACCACGGAGTGCACCGCGCCGAGCCGGGCGCAGGCGAGCATGCTCACCACGGCCGCGGGGATCATCGGCAGGTAGATGATGACCCGGTCGCCGCGGCCGACCCCGAGCGCGGCCAACGCCCCGGCGGCGCGCGCCACCTCGTCGGTCAGCTCGGCGAAGGTGAAGCGGCGGACCGTGTCGGTGACCGGCGAGTCGTAGATCAGCGCGAGCGCGTCGCCCCGGCCCGCGGCGACGTGCCGGTCGAGGGCGTTGGCGCAGGTGTTGAGCTCGGCGTNGGGGAACCAGCGGGTGAACGGCGCCCTGGTGGCGTCGAGGATCCGCCGCGGCGGCCGGGTCCAGTCGAGTGCCTGTGCGGCGTCCGCCCAGAACCCCTCGGGATCGTTCGCGGCTCGGTCGTACTCCCGTTGGTATGCGCCCATGACCGGCATCCTCCCGCGCCCGGCGACCGCCGGAGCGCATTCCCGCCACCCGGTCGCCCACCGCCTCGAGCGGCACACCGGGCGTGCGGGGTGCGGCCCGGGCCTGCCGCGCTGATCATGACTTCGGCCCAGGTGGTGGTGTTACGTTCCGCGCAAAAGCGAATCGAGACAGGGAGAGCAGCCATGACCAGACCGTTGGAGGGCGTCCGGGTCCTCGACTTCTCCGAGCACGGCTTCGTGCCGTCGGCCGCCGCGGCGCTCGGCGACTTCGGTGCGGACGTGGTCAAGATCGAGCGGCTCGCCGGCGACGCCATGCGCCGGATCATCGCCAGCGGCATGGTCGCCACGAAGGACGGCTACGACTTCCAGTTCGAGCTGTTCAACCGCAACAAGCGCGGCATCGCGTTAGACGTCGAGCAGCCCGCGGGGCGCGAGATCTTCGAAAAACTCGTGCGCTGGGCCGAGGTGTACATCACCAACCAGCTTCCCCGCGTCCGCCGCAAGCTGCGCACGGAACCGGCCGACATCTTCGCGCTGAACCCGACCATCGTCTATGCGCGTGGGCACGGCCAGGGGCAGCGCGGACCCGACGCCGAGGCCGGTGGTTTCGACGGGGTCTCGTACTGGGCGCGCGGCGGCGTGGCCCACGTCCTGACCGACGCGGACGCGACGCGCCCGACCAAGCAGCGCCCGGCCCTCGGCGACGGCCCCAGCGGAATGTTCCTCGCCGGCGGGATCTGCGCCGGGCTCGTCCACGTGGGGCGGACCGGCAAGGGCATCGTGGTCGACACCTCCCTGCTCGGCTCGGCGGCGTGGACGCTCGGGCCCGATCTGGCCTACACCACCCTGGCCGGCGGGCAGATGNCGATGGCGGCCGACGAGCAGATCTCGCCGCTCGTGCGCCAGTACCGGACCGTCGACGGCCGGTGGGTGTCCCTGATGATGATCGACGAGGCGCGTTACTGGGAGCAGGCCTGCCGGGCGCTCGGCCTGGACGATCTCGTCCCCCGTTTCCCCGACCCGGCCTCGCGCCGAGCGGGCTGGCCGGTGATCCACGAGCGGATCAATGCGGTGATCACCNCACTCGACCACGTCGAGCTGGAGGCGAAGCTGCGCGCCCAGGGGTGCATCTTCTCGTTCTTCGCGACCCCGATGGAGGTCGTCGCCGACCCGGCGGTGGTCGCCAACGGCTATCTCATGCAGCACCCCNAGCATCCCGACGTCCGGCTCGCGGCCGCTCCGGTGCAGTTCGACGACGAGCTGCCGGCGGCCCGGCGCGCTGGACCGACCCTGGGCCAGCATTCCCGCGAGGTCCTCACCGAGCTCGGCTACGGCGAGACGGAGATCCTCCGCCTGCTCGACGNCAAGGTCATCGCCGAGCCCTGAGCACCGAGCCCCTGCCGGGATGCGCCGACCAGAGCGTGGGTAGGNCCTGGTCACAGGCGTTCCGCGGCACCGATGCCACCCGGTCCACAGTCCCGCCGCGGGTCCGAACCGTGGGCTCACCGTGGCCTCCGGGTGGCGTCCCGCCGGGCGACGAGAAAAAACTGTCGGTGGTGGGGTCCAGGGNGGTGGCACGGTTCGCAGCACTCGAAGGAGTCACCATGCCCACGCGAGACAACATCCCCGCCGGCGCCCCCTGTTGGGTCGACCTGATGACCTCCGACGCCGCCGGTGCCAAGGCGTTCTACGGTGAGCTGTTCGGCTGGGCGGCCGAGGAGCCCGCCCCCGAGTTCGGCGGCTACACCAACCTCACCAAGGACGGCGTCCGCATCGGCGGTCTGATGCCCAAGCAGCCGGGGATGGACGCCCCCGACGGCTGGTCNGTCTACCTGTCCACGCCCGATGCGGAGAAGACCGTCGCCGCCGCGACCGAGCACGGCGGTGGAGTGATCGTCGGGCCGATGGCCGTGGCCGACCTCGGTGTCATGGCCGTGGTGACCGACCCGGGCGGCGCGGCCATCGGCCTGTGGCAGCCCGGCACGCACAGCGGCTTCGGGGTCGCCGCCGAGCCGGGCGCGCCGGGCTGGTTCGAGCTGCTCACCCGGGATTACAACGCCGCGGTCCCCTTCTACCGTGATGTCTTCGGCTGGGATGTCCACGTCGCCGCCGACACCCCGGAGTTCCGCTACTCGACCTACGGGCCCGGCGACGCCGNGCACGCCGGGATCATGGATGCGAGCGGTTTCCTGCCGGACGGCGTGCCGGCGCACTGGTCGGTGTACTTCGCCACGGCGGACACGGACGCGACGCTGGAGCGGGCCGCCGCGCTCGGCGGCTCGGTCGTCCTGCCGGCCGAGGACACTCCGTATGGTCGCCTCGCCGCGGCCGCCGACCCCACCGGCGCCGTGTTCAAGCTGCTCGGGCCGAACGTCTCGACGCCTGCCGCGAGCTGAGCCCGCCGCGACCGGTTCTAGGCGGCCGCCGGCTCGGCGCGCAGCAGGCCGGCGAGGACCGATCCGGCGTGGCGGATGCCCACGTCGTCGACGTCGAGGTGGGTGACGATCCGCAGGGTGGTCGGGCCGGTCGCGCCGACCAGCACGCCCTGCTCCGCGGCGCTGCGGGCGAACCGCGCGGCGTCGGCGACCTCGACGAGGACCATGTTGGTCTCGACCTGCTTGGGGTCCACGCGGCCGGGCGCGGCGTCGGCGAGCAGCGCGGCGAGCTCGCCTGCCCGCCGGTGGTCCTCGGCGAGGCGTTCGAGGTGGTGGTGCAGCGCGTGCAGGCCCGCCGCGGCCAGCACGCCGGACTGGCGCATCGCGCCGCCGAGGCGCCGGCGCCAGGTCCGGACCTCGTCGACCCGGCCGGCGTCGCAGATCACCAGCGATCCGACCGGGGCGCCGAGCCCCTTGGACAGGCAGACCGACAGGGTCGTGAACGGCTCCGCGAGCCGGCGCGGCTCGACGGCGCCGGCCACGGCCGCGTTCCACAGCCGGGCGCCGTCGCAGTGCAGCGCGATGCCGGCGGCGGTGGCGAGGTCGCGGAACTGGTCCAGCCGGGCCGGCGCCCAGACCCGCCCGCCGGCCCGGGCGGCGGTGTTCTCCACGGCCAGCACGCTTGTGCGGATCATGTTGTAGTTGCCGCCGACGCTGTGCGAGCGGATTGCCGCGGCGACGTCCGCCAGGTCCGCGGTGTCGACGAGGCCGGGCAACGTGCGGGTCTGGAGGCCGCCGAGCGCGGCCAGGCCGCCCATCTCGTAGGNCACGATGTGGGCCTCGGTGTCGGCGATGATCTCGGTGCCGACCTGGGCGCTGGCGCGCAGGGCGACGAAGTTGGCCATGGTCCCGCTTGGCATGAACACGGCCGCTGCGTGGCCGAGCAGGTCCGCGGCGTACTCCTCCAGGGCCCGCACCGACGGGTCCTCGCCATAGTGGTCGTCGCCGACCTCCGCCTCCGCCATCGCCCGGCGCATCGCCGCGGTCGGCCGGGTCACCGTGTCGCTGCGCAGATCGACCGGCCCGGCCGGCCTGGCCGCCGGTCGAGCCGCCGACCGCGAGGCCGACGCGGCGATCTGGTCGCCACCGCCCGTCGCGTCGGGCCTGGGACTACCGTCACGGGAAGCGTCGATGGTCACGGCTGGCGATGCTAGTGGCCACGCCCCGACTTATCCCGGTGGAGCAGACAGACGACGCCGCTCCCCGCGGTCCTGAGGTCCCGGCGGCTCGGGGGTCCAGACGGCGGAGGGCACTTCGGCGCGCAGGGTGGGGGCGACCTCGGCGAAGAAGCGTTCCAGGTGGGCGCGGGTGGTGGCGGGGTCGGTGAGGAAGAAGCCCTCCACTCCGATGCCGAGGACCTGGTTGCCGAAGCGCCGGTGCAGGTCGAGCAGCTTTTCGATGATCTGGTCGGCGGTGCCGACGAGGGCCGAGCCGTTGTCGATGAAGTCCTCCAGCGAGCCGAACGGGAAGTGGTTCTGCCGGGCCACCGGGAGGTCGCGGAACGCGGCGAAGGCGGGGCGGGCGAGTGCGAGGGCGTCCTGCGAGCGGTCGGTGATGACAGGGGAGTGCACGCCGAGGGCGAGCGGCGTGGCGGCCGGGTCGTGATCGTGATGGACGAGCCGGTCGCGGTAGCGCTGGACGAGCGCGAGGTAGTGATCGGTGCGGCGGAAGCCGTTCGCCGAGTACAGCGGATCGCCCCAGCGGGCGGCGAGGTCGCTCGACCGCTCGCTGGACGCCGAGCCGTGCCAGACGCGCGGCGCCGGCTGCTGCAACGGCCGCGGGCGGGTCGTCGCCCCGTGCAGCGGTGGGCGGAAGCGGCCCGTCCAGGTCACGTTCTCCTCCCGCCACAGCCGGCGGAACAGCTCGTAGTTCTCCGCCAGCCGATCCCAGAGCTCGGCGGCGTCGACGCCGAACATGCCCGGTGAGACCGGATCGTTGCCCTTGCCGATGACCAGGTCGAGGCGCCCGTCGCTGAGCTGGTCGAGGGTGGCGTACTCCTCGGCGGCGCGGACCGGGTCGGCCAGCGAAAGCACGGCGACGGTGGTGACCAACCGGATCCGGCTGGTCCGAGCGGCGATGTGGCCGAGCAGTACGGCAGGGGCGGACGACAGGAACGCGGGATTGTGCCGCTCGCCGACGCCGAACGCGTCGTAGCCCACGCCCTCGGCCCAGGTCGCGAGGTCGACCAGAGCCCGCAGCCGCTCCTGCTNGTGCTCCGCCGCCGGAGACGACCGCGTCGCCGTCGCCGTCGTGGTCACGGCAGCGCCGCCGACATCGCGCGCCGCCAGCGTGCTGGCCAGGAACTTCACACTGCTTCCCCACTGTTGCGCACGTCGGGCGATGCTGGTCAGAAGCCCAGCGCCGCGCGGATCAGGACGATGGTGGCGCGGTCCGGGAAGGCCTCCCGCTCCACGATGGTCACTCCGATGCGGGTCGATGGCTCCTTCTGGTAACTGGATCGATTCTGCGGAACCATCGAGTGCCTCGGAAGACGGCACTATTTTCTGCCTCGGTGACGTGGAGGTAACCATGCGCGCGAAGTCCGCCGTCGGCGACGGGGGTGGCCCGAGTGGCGATGGGGATGGCCCGAACGGCGGCGTGGCCGGCCGGAAAGGCAGTGTGGTCGGCCGGAAAGGCGGCGCGGTCGGCCAGAACGGTGGCGGGCCGGTCGACACGCGGGCGGCGACGGTTCTGGCGATCCGCGACGACGCGACGTGCCGGGTCCGCGAGATCCTCGACCGGGTCGGCGACAAGTGGACGCTGGCGGTGGTCAGCGAGCTCGGCCGGGGCAGCCACCGTTTCACCGAGCTGCGGCGGGCCGTGCCGGGCATCAGCCAACGCATGCTGACCTCGACCCTGCGCGGGCTTGAACGCGACGGCCTGGTCCGCCGGACCGTGCATCCGGTCGTCCCGCCGCGGGTCGACTACGAGCTGACCGAGNTCGGCCGGACACTGCTCGACACGGCCTGGGCGCTGATGAGCTGGGCTCTGGAGCACATGGACCAGATCGACGATGCCCGGCAGGAGTACGACGGGCGCCGGGAGTACGACGCAGGCCGGGAGTAGGCCGGGCGTTGACCTCAGTTGCCGGTCAGTAGCGGGGCCAGCCGTTCGAGCTGGTCGACGGCCGCCGGGAGGTCGGCGGCGAACGGGTGGACGAGCACGTGGTCGGCACCGGCGGTCAGGTGGGCGCCCAGCCGCGCCGCCACGGCGGCCTCGTCCCCCCAGGCGAGGATGTCGTCGACCAGCCGGTCGCTGCGTGCGCCGGACAGGTCCGCGTCGCCGTAGCCGAGGCGCCGGTAGTTGCTGGTGTACGGGGACTCCGCGGCTCCCGCCCCGGCGTTGAAGACGGCGCGCAACCGTCCCCGAGCGGTCGCCGGGTCGGCCTCGAGCGTCACGGCCTGATGCGGGATGACCAGCCGGTCCGGGCCGACGGCGGCGCGGGCCGCGGCGGTGTGCGCCACCGGCTGCAGGAAGGGGTGCACCCCGTCGGCGTGGTCGCGGGCGAGCCGGTGGGCGCGCGGTCCCAGGGCGGCGAGCACCCGCGGGTAGCGCGGCGCGGGCAGGAGCCAGGCCGCGACGTCGTCCACCGCCCGCAGGTAGTCGCCGAGCGCGGTCAGCGGGCGTGACCCCTGCTGCCCGCCAAGCCCGAGCACGAACCGGTCCGGATACGCCTCGGCGAGGGTGGCGGCCCCGGTGTGCATGGTGGCCGGCTCGCGGACGGTCACGTTGGCGATGCCGGTGCCGACGACGATCCGCTCGGTCGCGGCCAGCATCAGCGCGTGCTGGGTGAACGCCTCCCGGCCACCGGTCGGCGCGCCGGCCGGTGGTTCGGCGCCCCACAGCGAGCCGTAACCCAGGCGCTCGATGCGGTCGAACTGGCGGCGCTGGACCGCCACCGGCGTGGCGAGCAGGGTGGCCGCGGCCAGCCACACGCCGTACCGGCCGAGCCGTCGGCGCGTCTCGGTGACCACCCGCGCCGTGCTCACCGCCCCGACCGTCGCCGCCTGCGTGCCCGCCGTCGGCCCCGTCGCCGTGTTCACCGTCGTCATCACCGCTCCCTCGTCTGCTGGCGAGCTAACCGGAGGCTGCCTCCGATCTGTGGTTCACCACCATAGTGGAGGTAGGCTCCGGTTAGCCACGTCGAGGCGGCACCGGACCGGGGGTGGGAGCGTGGGTGGCGCGAGCGGGACACGCACCATGCGCGCCGATGCCCGCCGCAACTACGAGCGGCTGCTGGCGGAGGCCCGGGTGGCCTTCGCCGAGCACGGCACCGGCGCCTCGCTGGAGGACATCGCCCGCCGGGCCGGCGTGGGTACGGGCACCCTCTACCGGCACTTTCCCGCCCGGGAGGCGCTGCTGGAGGCGGTGTTGCGCGAGGAGTTCCAGCGGTTGACCGCCTCCGCCGGCGAGGCAGCGGCCGCCCGGCCCGCCGGCCCGGCGCTGCTCGCCTGGCTGCGTGAACTCGTCGCCTTCAACGGCACCTACCGCGGGCTCACCGCGGCTCTCATGCAGCCCCTGCTCGNCCCCGCCAGCGAGCTGCACGCCGCCTGCGAGGCGATGCGCACCGCCGGCGGCGATCTGCTCCGCGCCGCCCAGCAGGCCGGGCGGATCCGCCCCGACGTCACCGTCCTAGAGCTGTTCACCCTGGTCAGCGGGCTGTCCTGGGCGCACGAGCAGACCTCGGCGGCCCTGCCCGGCAGCCTCGCCCCTGACCGCCTGCTGCATCTGACCGTCGAGGGGTTGGCTCCCCGCCCCGCGCAGTCCGGGGTCATGCAGTCCGGGGTCATGCAGTCCGGGGCCATGCAGGCCGACGCCGGGCGGTAGGCACCCGAGGCCCCGTGGCCTCGTCCTTCCGTCGCCCGGACCCGAGTGGTGACGTCCGGCGGGGCGGCATTACCTCGCGCGTAATCGACGGGATCCGCGGGCGTCCGGAGGATCGGGCGCGGCGGGGAGGTTCCCTCGCCGCCACCGATCCGATCCGTTCTCGGCATCAGACGGCCGGCCGCTCGCGCGGGCGGCAACGCCGTGGGGATGCCGGCTGCTCTGGGAGATCCGTGACATCGTCTACGCCTGCTCCGCCGCGGACCGACGGTGCGCGGACGGCCGGCTGGCTGCCACTGGTCGTGGTGCTCGCCGGCACGTTCGTCACCTTCCTCGACTTCTTCATCGTCAACGTCGCGCTGCCGTCGATCGAGANGGACCTGGCCGCCGGGTCGGCGACGCTGTCGCTCGTCGTCGCCGGCTACGGGCTCACCTTCGCGGTCGGAATGGTCACCGGGGGGCGACTGGGTGACCTCCANGGCCGGCGCCGGATGTTCCTGGTGGGGCTCGCGCTGTTCACCCTCACATCGGCGGCCTGCGGCCTCGCCCCGAACGCCGAGGTGCTCGTGGTCGCCCGGTTCCTGCAGGGCGCGTCCGGCGCGCTGCTCACCCCGCAGGTGCTGGCCATCCTCGGCATCCTCTACGTCGGGCGGCGCCGGGGGCCGGCGTTCGCGGCCTACGGGTTCGCGATGGGGATCGCCGGGGTCCTCGGCCAGCTCATCGGCGGCGCGCTCATCGAGGCGGACCTCGCCGGCTCGGGCTGGCGGGCCGTGTTCCTCATCAACGTGCCGGTCGGTCTGCTCGCCATGCCCGCGGCCCGGCGCGTCCTGCCGGAGTCGCGCGGACCGCGGGCGCGGCTGGACCTGGCCGGCGCCGCGCTCGTGACCGCGGCCGCGACCCTGCTCATCCTGCCGCTGGTGGAGGGGCGGGAACGCGGCTGGCCGGGGTGGGTGTGGTGCTGCCTGGCCGCCGCGCCGGCCGTGGCCGCCGGGTTCGTCGTCCGCCAGCGCCGGCTCGCCGCCCGCGGCGGGGCGCCGCTGATCGACCTCGGCCTGTTCCGGCATCGCGCCTTCGCGGTCGGCACGTGCGTCGCGCTGGGGTTCGCCCTGATCCCGAGCTCGTTCTTCTTCGTCCTCGCGCTCGACCTCCAGCAGGGACGCGGCTACGGCGCACTGTTCTCCGGGATCGTCTTCGCCGCAGTCGGCGCCGGCTACATGCTGGCGATGTTCCTGGCCGGCCCGCTCGGCGACCGGCTTGGTCACCGGGTCCTCGCGGTGGGCGCCCTCGGTGTCGCCGCGGGCGGCGCGCTGCTCGTGGCCACCGCGTCGGCGGCGAGCGCCCTCGCCCTGGTCCCCGGGCTCGCGGTGACCGGGCTCGGCATCGGCCTGGTGCTCGTCCCGCTGTCCTCGACGGTGCTGGCGGGGGTCGACCCGCGCCACGCGGGCGCCGCGGCGGGGGTGCTGGCCATGGCGCAGCAGATCGGCGGCGCGCTGGGGGTCGCCGTGATCGGCGTGGTGTTCTTCGGTGCCGGGACGGCCGAGGGTGCGTTCACGGCGAGCCTGTGGGTGCTGGTCGTCGTGGCCGTCGCCGTGGCCGGTCTGACCCGGCTGCTGCGTCCACGCGCAACAGCCGGGTGGAGTGGCCGAGTGAGGGCGGCGGGGGCCGAGCCAGGCCCTGCCTCGGCCCCGACGCCGACCGGACGGGTGACAGGTGCGGGATCAGCCGCCGAACAGGCTGGCCGAGTCCACGGTCCGGTAGTCGGTCGCCCTGGTGCCCTTGACCGTGGCGACGACCGAGCCCGTTGAGCACAGCGCCTTCAGGTTCGGGATGGCGGTGCCGTCGCAGGTGAACGTCAGCCNGTCGCCGGCCGGCAGCACGACGTCCTTGGCGGCCTTCAGCGTGCTGGTCACGGAGGCGGGGGTGACGTCTCCGGTGAGGCCCTTGAGCGCGCGGACGAGACCCAGCAGGTTCTGGTAGCCGGTCACTGCGTAGCCGTCGAGGGCCGTCTTCGGCGCGTACTTGCCCATCACCGTCCGGTAGAGCCGAGACTCGGCGTTGTCGCCTTCGGTGTCGCCCGGGGTGAACAGCGTCGCGCCGTCCAGCGCGCCGGGGGCGGCGTCCTCGACGGTCTTCGACAGGCACGGCTGGATGACGAACTTCGGCTGGGTGGCGTTGACCGCGACCAGGCTCTTGAGCACCGTGCTGCAGAAGGTCCCCTCACCGACGAGGATCACCGCGCCGGGCTTCTTGCCGATCGCCGCGGTGACCTGNGAGGTGGCATCCGGCGTGCCGACCGGGATCGGGACGATGTCGAGGCCGACGCCGGCCTTGGCGAAGACCGGCTTGCCCAGGGCGTTCGCGCCGGCGGTCACCGCGGGAGCGTCCGTGACGAACAGGGAGACGCTCTTGTAGCCCTTGTCCTTGGCGGTCTGCGCCATGACGCCGAGGGTCGCCGGGAAGCCGCCGGTCCAGGAGAAGGCGCCGTCGGTGACGAACTCGGCGCCGCTGGCGGCCACGCCCGTCGTGTAGGGGATCCTGGCGCCGGTGATGACCGGGACCATCGAGTCGGCGAAGGCCGTGGTGCCGATGTTCACGGCGGTGACCTTCTGCTCGACCATCTCGTTGGCGCAGGTGCGGGCGGAGGCCGCGTCCTCCTGCGACTTGCAGACGACGAGCTGGACGGGTCGCCCGCCGATGCCGCCGAGGTAGTCGTTGGCGTAGGCGGCGGCGGCCTGGGCGCCCTCGCGGACCTCGGGCAGGGAGATCGCGCTGCCGCCCTCCGCGGTGATGAAGCCGACCTTCACCGGCGCGCCGGCCGCCTTCGTGCCCGGCGGCAGCGTCGCGGTCGAGCCGGCCGGCGAGGCTGTGCCCGCGCTGCCCCCGCCCGCGCCTGCACTGCCTCCGTCACTGCCGCACGCGGCCGGTAACAGGCCCAGGCCGACGGCCAGGAGCGCCGCTCCCACCCGCGCTCGGCGCGGACTCCTCCCCCACACACCCGTGCTGCCCACAGCCCCTCCATCTCGTCCCACGCGGCCCGTCGGAAGGGCTCGGCGGCGAGAACCGGGTATGTTACCCAGCTCACATGGTGAGCTATGTTATCCAGGTAATAAATCCGGTCAAGGGGAAGCGGGGGCAGGCACCGAAGGCTCACCCGGCGGGGTCGCCGTCCTCCAGGTAGACGGGCAGGTGCGGGGCGGCCAGGCAGGCGGCGATCCGGCGGGCCAGCCGAGCCGCGGCCCGCTCGGCGACCTCGGCGGCTGTGCAGTACCGGGCCGAGCGGATCTCCTCAGCCTGTAGCGCGAGCGCGTCCACCGGGATCGGCGGACCGTCCACAGCGAACAGGAACCGCAGCGCGTCCGCCCGGCGCGGGGTGGCGGCGAGATGATCGACGCAGATCAGCCGCCCGACCGGCAGGTCGAGCCCGAGCTCCTCGCCCAGCTCGCGCTGCGCGGTCTGGCGCGGGGACTCGCCGGGCTCGGCGATCCCGCCGGGGACCTCCCAGTTCGGCTTGTACGTCGGCTCCACCAGCAGCACGCGCCCGGCGGCGTCGCGCAGCAGGCAGCCGGCCGCCACCGCCTTCCTCGACCGGGCCACGACGTCGTCGAGCAGCGCTGTCATGGCCGCACGTTACCGGTGATGGTCAGGCCATCCGGCCCGAACAGGGACTCGCTGGCCGGCCGGGCCAGCCGGCCGCGGTCGAGGACGACGAGGTGGTCGGCGCGGGCCGCCAGCCGCAGGTCGTGGGTGATCACCAGGACGGTCCGGTCGGCGGCGAGNCGGNGCAGGGTGCGCAGCAGCGGCTCGGCCGCGGTGTCGTCGAGCCCCGCCGTCGGCTCGTCGAGGACCAGGACGGGGGAGTCGCGCAGCAGCCCCCGCGCGAGCGTGACCCGCCGTCGCTGGCCGCCGGACAGCCGCCGGCCGCTCTGCCCGAGCGGCGTGTCGTAACCGTCGGGCAGCCGGGCGGCGAACCCGTCCACCCCGGCGGCCCGCGCGGCGGCGGCCACACGCGCGGGGTCGGCGTCCGGCTCGCCCCAGGCGATGTTCTCCCACAGCGTCCCGTCGACGAGCGGGCTGTCCTGGGCCACCACGGTCACGGCGCGGCGCAGCGAGGCCAGGGTCACGCGGCGCAGGTCGTGCCCGTCAAGCAGGATCCGTCCGGCCGACGGGTCGTGCAGGCGAGTCAGCAGCCTGGTCACCGTCGACTTCCCGGCGCCGCTGCCGCCGGTAAGCACCGTCAGCTCGCTGGGGCGCAGGGCGAACGAGACGCCGTCCAGCGCCGGCCCGAGCGCGTCCGGATAGGTCAGGTGCACGTGCTCGAACCGGAGATGGCCACGGACGCGCCCCAGCGGTCGGGCGTCCGGAGCGTCGGCCACCTCGGCGGGGTGGTCGAGCACCTCGGCGATCCGCTCCCCGGCGGCCACCGCCGAGCCGACCGCCACGACGAGCTCACCGAGCTCCTGCAGCGGGCCGTACAGGTAGCCGAGAAAGCCGGCGAAGGACAGCAGGCCGCCGACGGTCAGCCGCCCAGTGGCGATCTCCCAGCTGCCCACGCCGAGGACGGCCAGCACGAAGACGGTCTCCAGCAGGCTGGCCAGCACGGCGTTCGCCGCAGCGAGCCGGTNGGCGGCGAACCGGGCGTCGCGCCAGGCGGCACCGTGGTGGCGCAGCCGGCGCAGCTCGTGGGCCGCCATCCCGTGGGTCTGAACCAGGGCGCTGGCCGCGATGTTCTCCTCGGCGACGGCGGCGATGCGGCCCTCGGCGGCCCGCTCGGCGTGCGACACCGCCCGCACCCGGCCCGCTAGCCGGCGGGTGAGCAGCCAGTGCAGCGGCGCCGCCGCGCAGGCCAGCAGCGCGAGCTCCCAGCACAGGACGAAGGCGGCCGTGGTGAAGCACACCACGCCGCAGCCGGTGGTGACGGCCTGGACCAGACCGGTGCCGACGAGCTCGTCGACGGCGTCCACGTCCGAGCCGAACCGGGTCAGCAGGTCGCCGGCCGGCCGCTGGGCGAAGAAGGTCGGCGAGAGCACGTGCAGGCGGGCGAGCATCGCCTCGCGCAGCCGTCCCAGCAACCGTCCTGACGCCCTCGCCTCCAGGAGATGGCCCGCGTAGCCGCACATGCCGCCGGCGATGGCGACGGCCAGCCACACCGCCGCCGGGGCACAGAACTCCCGGGGGGAACCCTGGACGAGCGCCCGGTCGGTGAGCCGGCCGAAGAGCCACACCGTGACCGTCTCCGCGGCCGTGCCGGCGAGCAGCAGCGCCGCCGCGCCGAGCAGCACACCGCGCTCGGGACGGACCAGGGGACGCAGCCGGCGCACCACCCGGCGGGTCGCGGCGGACCCGCCGCCTGCCACGGTCGACCCGCCGCCTGCCACGGTCGACCCGTCGCGTGCGGCGTGTCGCGCCGGCATTCCCACCGCCTTTCCCGGGTCGGCCCGGGGTGCGGTGTCATCACCGCACCCCGGGCAGGAATTCGAATCGCTGTTACCTGTGTGATGGCTTCCTGGGGAGCGGATGGGGCTGCTGCCGGCGCGGCCTCTTCGGCTTGGGAGGCAGCGGAAGAATCTTCTTGATCGGCATTGTTGAAATCCTTTCCTCCGGGCCGGCGGTATCGCCGACGAATGGACACGCTAGTGGGCTCGCGGGAGATCTGGCTGTGGATTTCCTGGGCATTCCTGTGTGTTGCTGTGATGCGGGCATCACATTGGGTGCCCCCGGCTGTCGCCGCCCGGACCGCCCGACGACCCCGACCGCCCGACGACCCCGACCGCCCGACGATCCTGACCGCCCGACGACCCGGGCGGTCGGCGGCCCGGGCGGTCGGCGACCGGCGTTCCGGCGGGTGCTTCAGCGTCGCGNGCGGCGGCGGTCGAATGCTGGTAGGCCTGTCTGAGTGCATCCCGCACCGGCGGGACCACGTGGATCCGAGGCGTCTGACCGCGGTACGGATGACCGTCGGACGTCTGGCCGCGACGCTCTGTGAACGGAGACGCTGATGAGCCCGGAGTTCCGGACCCTGAAGTTCGAGCGTGACGGCGGGGTGGCCCGGATCACCCTGAACCGCCCCGACGCCGCGAACGGCCTCAACCAGGAGATGTCCGCGGAACTGGCCCGGGCGGCAGCCGCCTGCGACGGCGACCCGTCGGTCCGGGCCGTGCTGCTGACGGCGACCGGGCGTTTCTTCACCGCCGGCGGTGACGTGAAGGAGATGGCGGACCACGGCGACCGCATCGGTGTGGAAATCAAAAAGCTCGCCGACGACCTGCACCGGGCCGTGTCGATCTTCGCGCGGATGAACGCACCGCTGATCATCGCCGTCAACGGGGTCGCCGCGGGTGCGGGGGTCAGCATCGTCGCCGCCGGCGACCTGGTTCTCGCGGCGGATTCCGCCACCTTCACCATGGCCTACACCAATGTGGGGCTCAGCCCGGACGGCAGTTCCTCCTACACGCTGCCCCGTTTGATGGGGCTGCGCCGCACGCAGGAGTTCATGTTCCTCAACCGTCGGCTCTCCGCTGCCGAGGCGCTCGAATGGGGGCTGGTCACCAGGGTGGTGCCGGCCGAGGAGCTCGCCGGTGAGGCGACGGCGCTGGCGCAGCGGATCGCGGCGGGGCCGGCCGACTCGCACGGGGCCATCAAGCGCCTGCTGGTGCAGACGTTCGCCAACGGCCTGGAGACGCAGATGGAGCTGGAGGCGCGCGAGATCGCGCGTAGCGCGGTCGGCGACGGCCGGGAGGGCATCACGGCCTTCGTCGAGAAGCGCGCCCCGAAGTTCACCTGACCGCCGCACCGCCGCGCCGCACCGCCGCACCGCCCACCGCCGCGCCGCGCCCCACCGCCGCACCGCCCACCGCCGCGCCGCGCCGCACCGCCCACCGCCGCGCCGCCGCGGCCGTCCGGTTCGTCCATGTCTCCGTCTGTCCTGATATGACTTCTCCCATCCGAAATCACCGCCGGTGGGCGGGCGGACGCGAGGAGCGCACGTTGACGAACCTGCCGCGGTCCGCCGATGAGCAGGTCGAAGCGCGTGGTCGCACCCGTGGGCAGCGACGGTGCCGGTGGCGGCGGGTCGCGGCCGCTGCCGGGATGGCCGGGCTCGCCCTCGGCGCCTGCTCCGACGGAGCCGGCGCCGGCGCCGGCGAGGCTCCCGACGCGACCGGAGCCGCTGCCGGTACCGGTACCGGCAGCGGGGCGGCGGACGGGTCGTGGCGCGGTGCCGCGCACGTCGCCGGGCGGTGGCAGAGCGGCATGCGCGCGGTGGAGTCGCCCCTCGCCGCCGACGACTCCGTCGTCTTCCACGCGCTGACGGCGGCGGGTGTGTTCGAGATGGTGAGCCTCGATCCGGTCTCGGGTCGGCCGCGGTGGACGGCCCCGGCAAGCCCGTCGCGGGCGGCGCCGGGGGCGGGGCTGCAGACCATGACGCTGTCCGGCGGCAGGGTCGTCGTCTGGATGGAGCCCGGCCAGCCGGTCTCGCCCGGCGGGGTGACGGCGGGCGGGGTGTCCGTGGTCGCCGCGGACGCGAGGTCCGGCCGGCGGCTGTGGTCCTACGGCGACGGGCGCCTCGAGCTGCCGTCCGTCCCGGACATCTGCGGGGACGGCGACGTCTGCGTGCCAGCCGGCAACGGCTCGGGCCCGATCATCCTGGACGGCCGCACCGGTACGCCACGCAACTCCGCGGCGCAACCCGCGAGCCTCGCCGGCCCCGNCCAGATCCAGCGACCGCTGCACCATCCCGTTCCGGCGACGCCGACCACGCCCTCGATCGTCACGCCCCCAATCGTCACGCCCCCGATCGTCATGCCCTCGATCGTCACGGTGTCGACCGTCGAGGTGGACACCGCGCCGAGCCCGGGTTACTCCCGCTCCATCGGCGCCGGACTGTACGACGACGGGCGGGACCTGATCGCCTACACCGACGCCGGGGCCGAGCGCTGGCGGCGGCCCTACGCGACGCTGTTCCGAGGCCTGGACGTGAGCCCCGACTACGGCTGGAAGGTCGGCCTGAGCAACGACCTCTACGTCGTGTCGCTGGGCTACGTCCCGACGCCCGAGCAGCTCGCCGCGTCGCGCGCCGGCATCCCGCTGACCCGTGACGCCGCCAGGCTGTGGGCAACCGCCGCCTTCGACGCGCAGACCGGCGAGACGCTGTGGGTCTCGCCGGCGGCCACGACGTACTGCGGTGGCCTGGACACCGACATCCGCAATCCGGTCCGGTGCACGTACGCGGGCACCGTCCGGTACGGCGCACAGGACACCTCGGCGCAGGACGTGCAGGTCACGGTGGAGGGCTTCGGCGCCGAGAGCGGGCGGACGACCTGGCGGTGGGTGGCCGGGGCGGTTCCGGGCCTCGTCCTGTCCGCCGCGGCGGGCTCGCCGGACATCCTGCGCATCGACGACACCCGCTATGCCGTCCGCACGCCGCAGCGGACGATCCTGCTCGACGTCGCGAACGGCCCGCTGAACGAGCCGCCCCCAGCGTCCGGATGGTGTTTCACGGGCGCCGTCGCGAAGCCCGCCTTCACCGTCGACGGCAACGGCGGCGACGCCCGGTACAAGGACGATCGCTGGTACCCCTGCGCCGAGGGCAGACCTGTCGATGTTCCCAGCACAACCCCGCGGTTCGCCGGCGCACTCGTCGGCAACATGTACGCCTGGCGTGACGCCTACGGCCAGGTCCGTGGCGGCCACGTGGGCTGACTGCCTCCGGCGTCCCGCGGATCAGTTCGCCGGCACGGTTCCTCCCGGCGGTCGACCCGCCGGCCGAGCCGGCCGAGCCGGGCGAGGGCACGGCACCGGGGCGCGGCATACCGTGAACGTGCGTGCGGCTTGTACTGGAGGATGCTGCTGTGACTGACTTCGGGCTGGTTCGGCCGCCTGTGCTGGCGGGGGCCGCCCTACTGCGGGACGAGCCGCTGCGGCAGGACACCGGGCGGCAGAAGGAGGGCTGGGCGTCGGCTCGGGTCGTCCTCGTCGACGAGGAGGGCCGCAGCCCCGTGCGGTGGGGGCCGCGGGTCGAAGGACTCGGCATCGGTGCGGTCTCCGGCGTTGACGACGCGGACGCCGGCCCTCGGCTGTGGACGCGGGCGGCGACGGAGATCGCCGGTTCGCCGCCGCCGGACGCGCTGCTGCTCGGCGAGGCCGACGGGGTCGCGTACTGGGCGGTGCGCGGTGGCGCGGACCAGGTGGCGGCCGGCGACGACGGGGTCCGGTGGCTCACCCTGTTCTCGGTCGGCGCGGAGCTCGGCGCGCGCGACGCGGCGCTGCTGGCGGCGGCGGNCGCCCTGCTGAACTGGCACGGCCGAGCCCTGTTCTGCGCCCGCGACGGCTCGCCGACCCGGCTGGCCAACGCCGGCTGGGCACGCGTCTGCGAGGCGCAGCACCACGAGGAGTACCCGCGGACGGACCCGGCGGTGATCTGCCTGGTGCACGACGGCGCGGATCGGATGCTGCTCGGCCGGCACCGGGCCTGGCCGGCGGGGCGGTTCTCGGTGCTGGCCGGCTTCGTCGAGGCGGGCGAGTCGCTGGAGGCGTGCGTGGCGCGCGAGATCGGCGAGGAGGTCGGGCTCGACGTCACCGACATCCGCTACCTCGGCAGCCAGGCCTGGCCGTTCCCGCGGTCGCTGATGCTCGGCTTCCACGCGGTGGCCGATCCCGCCCAGCCGCTGCGCCTGGACGAGGCGGAGATCAGCGAGGCGGTGTGGGTGACCCGCGACGAGGTACGGCAGGCTCTGGCCCGCGGCGACGACTGGGCCGTCGCGGACGACGCGCCTGCGACCGACTCCCCGCCCCCGATCCGCCTGCCTGGCCGGATGTCCATCGCCCGCACCATGATCGACTCCTGGTCCGCCGCCGGCTGACCGAGCCGGCAGCCGCCGCCACCGCGGGGTGGGCCAGCGGACTGCCGCGGGCCCTCGCGGGACGGTCAGCGCATCAGGGCTTGCGGGCGATGGCGCCGTAGACGCTGACCTGCGCGTCGGTNAGGTCCTCGGCGGTGCTGTCGGGGCGCCAGCGGTGGNCGACCTGGACGCCGGGGTCGCTGAGCTCCAGGCCGTCGAAGAAGCGCTCGACCTCGGCGCGGTTGCGCAGGCGCATCGTGACGCCGCGGCGCCGATAGGTCTCCGCGGCCGGCTCGAACGTCGGGTCGTGGTCGCCGGTCGCGTTCGTCAGCGCGAGGTAGCTGCCGGACGGCAGTGCGTCGACGAGCCGGCGGACGATGCCGTAGGGGTCGTCCACGTCGTCGATGAAGTGGAAGATCGCGATGAGGGAGAGCGCGACCGGCTTCGTCAGGTCGAGGGTGTCGCGCAGCTCGGCGGAGGCCAGGATGCGCTCGGGATCGCGGATGTCGGCGTCGAGGTAGGCGGTGCGGCCCTGTGCCGTGCTGGCCAGCAGCGCCCGGGNGTGGGCGAGGACGATCGGGTCGTTGTCCGCATACACGACGCGGGTGTCCGGCGCGATGCCCTGGGCGACCTCGTGCAGGTTCGGCGAGGTGGGGATGCCGGTGCCGATGTCGAGAAACTGGCGGATGCCGACCTCGCCGACGAGGTGGCGCACGACCCGGACGAGGAACGCGCGGTTCTGCCGAGCGGCGTTGCGGGTGTTCGGGAACGCGGCGATGGCCTGCTCGGCGGTCTCCCGGTCGGCGGGGAAGTTCTCCTTCCCGCCGAGGTAGTAGTCGTACATCCGGGCCGGGTGCGGCACGCCGGTGTTCAGATCCGCCGGCCGGACCTCCGCCGCCACCGGCGTGAACCAGCGCGTCCCGGTCGTACCCGCCTCGGCCTCGCTCATCGCCACGGACCCCTTACGCCTCGGACCATTGCGCACCACCCTAAAGGGTGAGCAATCCTGCCGCCGCCGCAGTGCATCCTTGGCCGGCCGGAGGGCGAAGCCGGAGTTGTGCGGCCCGGGATCACCGGTCTCCCTCCCCCGCCGTGGNGGTGTCCAGCCCGTCCTGCTCGATGACTGTTACGAGTTGCGGACAGTGACCACGAATTCCGGATGACGATCGATGGAGCACGTCCGGTCGCGATCGGCCAGTGTGGTGCTCCGTCCCCGCAGACACCAGTCTTCGACACTACGGAGGAACCGTGNCGACCGAGCCCGCCGTCATCACCGGAGCCGACCTGGGCGCCGCCGAGCAGGCCGTCCGCTACGAGCTGGCCACGTTGCACTTCGGTCTGGCCGAGGGCNGGCAGGCTGCCGCGGGGGTGTTGCCCTGGGTGGAGGGCCACGGCGCGCGGGGTCGCCTGCTCGGCTGCTGGCAGACGGAGCACGGCCCGCTCGGCCGACTGTTCGTCCTGCGGTCGTTCGACGACGACGGCGAGCTCGCGGCCGAGCGGACCCGGGCCCGACTGTCCGCCGCCCCGTTCGGCGCCGGGCCCGGGAGCGTCGTCACCGACCTCTCCCTGGCGAGCTTCGCGCCGTTCCCGTACGTTCCCCCGGTCCGCCCCGGCGAGTTCGGCAAGGTCTATGAGATCCGCGACTACCACCTGCGCCCCAGCGGCCTGGCGCCGACCATCGAGGCCTGGCGCGGGGCGCTTCCCGCCCGCCACGTCATCGACCCGCTGACCGTCGTCATGTACGCNCTCGACGGCCCGGCCCGCATCATCCACATCTGGCCGTTCGCCGGCCTGGACGAGCGGGTCGAGATCCGCCGCGATCTCGCCGCCCGCGGCATCTGGCCCCCGGCCGGGGCGCCGGAGCAGATCCTCGACGCCCAGTCGATCATGGCCTGGCCGACCGACTTCTCCCCGCTGCACTGACGCTCGGGTGCGGGCTCCTGGCTAGGCCGGGCGGCCCCAGCCGTCGTGGTAGGTGATGTCCTCGACCGGGGGCCAGGCGGCGGGGTGGAAGGTGTCGGTGGTCGTGTAGGCGACGGCCAACATCGAGATCTGGGTGACGTCGGCGGGGATGCCAAGAATGTCGGCGACTTCCCGCTCGCGGCCGATCAGGTGGTAGCCGACCATGGTGCTGCCGAGGCCGCGGGCGCGCAGGGCGAGCTGGAAACTCCAGATCGCCGGGTAGANCGAGCCGTAGAAGGCGGACANCTCCCCGTTCTCGCCGCCGGGGCGGCCCTGCATGCACGGCACGACCAGCACCGGGATGCGATGCAGCGTGTCGAGCAGGTACTTCCCCGAGGCGAGCGTCCGGGCGTCGACCAGGTGCCCGTACTTCGCCTGGGACTCCCGGCCCACCTCGCGGACCGGCGCCGCGATCTTCTCCCGCAGGGCCTGGTCGCGGACCACGATCCAGCGCAGGTTCGAGCGCAGCATGCCGGCGGCCGGGGCCTGCTGGGCGATGCGCAGGCAGTCCGTCAGGACCTCGGGTTCCACCGGCCGGTCCAGATCGAGTTTGCGGCGGACCGAACGGGTGGTGGTGAGCAGGGTCTCGGCGTCCACGAAGTCCTCCACTGCAGCCGGTACTTATCTCGTAAGCTTATAATGTAAGTAATGTAATATCACGCCCGCCGACCCCTTGTTCTGCCACCCGCTTTCCGGAGGCCATCCGTGCCGCGTCAGACCCTGAGCCGGCAGACGGTTCTCGACGCCGCGCTGCGGCTTGCCGACGAAGGCGGCCTGCCCGGTCTGACGATGCGCCGGCTCGCGGCCGAGCTCGGGGTGGAGGCGATGTCGCTGTACAACCACGTCGCGAACAAGCGCGACCTCCTGGACGGCATCGCGGCGCGCGTCTACGAGTCCATTGCGTTGCCCGATCCCGCGCTCGCCTGGGACGAGCGGCTGCGACTGCTGGGCAACGGCACGTTCGCGGCGTTCGCGGCCCATCCGGTCGTCGCCCGGGCGGTGGTCGCGGGCCAGGCCGACCCGCGATCGGTCCGCGCGCTGCGCGTCTTCGACGCGTTCTTCGGCGCGCTTCTCGACGCCGGGCTCGACGAGCCGACCGCCGTGCGCCGCTACCGGTCGCTGGCCGGGCAGCTGTTCGGCGCGGTCCTGGTTCAGACGGCAAGCCCGGCCGGAGCGCAGGCCGACCAGGCCGACCTGCTCGACGACTGGTCGCGCACGGCGGCGCGCAGCGAGCAGCTACCGCACCTGCGGGTCATCCTGCCCGTCATGGCTGCCGACGAATGCCGTCCTGACTTCGGCCCCGAGCTCGATCTCTTCATCGACGGCCTCCGCCCGGCCCGCCGAGCACCCCCCACCCCCGCGCGCTGACCTCCCCGCGCTCTGCGCCCACGCGCTCGGCCGCTCCGCCGCTCCGCCGCCGCTCCGCCGCCGCCGTTCCGCTCCGCCGCTTCGCCGCCGCGCTGACGGCGCCTGCCGTCGATCGATTTCCCTGGACGACCCTTAGCGTAAGGCTTACGCTAAGCGCCTCCACTTCCCGGACGACGATGGGACGACGCCATGGACGGATCGATGACCACGGGGGCCCCGGGCCGCCGGCTGCCCCGCGATCAGGCCGCGGAATGACGGGCCTGGTGCAGGGCGTGCGGCGCGCCACGGTTGCGCGAACCGTCGCCGAGCTCGCCGCGCTGCTGGGCAGCGAGGGCGGCACGCTCGCGCTCAGCGNGGTCGACGAGAGCGCCGGCACGGTGGCCCTGTCGTTCAGCCTCAACGACGCGGACTGTGGGGACAACTGCGCCCTGCCGCCCGACCAGTTACGGCGGGTGGTCGAGACTCGGCTGCGCCGCGCCCTGCCCGGCCTCACGGCGGTGCGCATCGACGACTCCCGCCAGCCGGTCTCCGCCGGCGCCGGCGGCCTTGCCGGTGCTGGCGGTGTCGCGCCCGCCGGCCCGGCGCCGTCATCGATCACCGTGCTGGATCCCACCGGCGGCGTCGTGCCCGGTGACGCCGACCCGGGGCCGGATCTCGGCTCGCTGCGGGGCCGGCGCATCGGGGTGCGGGTCGACGTCCTGTGGCAGGCCTGGGATCAGACCGTCGACGAGTGGATCGCCGAGCTGGAGCGGGCCGGCGCGGTCGTCACGACGTGGCGGCGTGCCCAGGGGCTCAAGGGCGCCGAGGGTGAGCGCAGGCAGGCGGAGTACGACGCCTTCGTCGGCGGCGTCGACGCCGTCATCTCCGGCCTGGCGAACTGCGGCTCGTGCACCTCGTGGAGCGTCAAGGACGGCCTGAACGCCCTCAACCGCGGGCTGCCCACGGTCGTCGCGGTCACCGAGCACTTCGTCGGCCTCGCGCGCACCCTCGCCGCCGACAACGGCCGGCCGGGCCTGCGCCTGGTCGAGCTGCCCTCGTCGCTGAACACCCTGCCCGAGGAGCAGGTGCGCGCGCACGCCCGCTCCTCGTTCCCGGCGCTGCTCGACGCCATCGGGGCGGTCGTCCGATGACCGCGACGACGACGGCCGCGACGACGACCGCGCCCCCGGCGTTGGCGAGCGTGGTCCACGAGGTGCCCGCCGACCAGGAGGCCTTCGACGCCCTCGCACGCGAGCGGGGCTGGAGCGACGGGCTGCCGCTGGTGCCGCCCACGCCCGAGCGGGTGGCGCGCTACCTCGCCGAGTGGGGGACCGCGCCGGACGAGGTGATCGGCGCGCTGCCGCCGTCGCTGGCCCCCGTCACCGCGGAGAAGCTCGCCGTCAACGCGGTGATGGCCGGCGCGCCGGCCGCCGCCCTGCCGCTGCTGCGCGCCGCGGTCGAGGCGGTCGCCGACCCCGGTTACGAGCTGCACGCCCTGAACGCCACGACCGGCTCGGTGACGACCGCCCTGATCGTCAACGGCGCGCAGCGGCATGCGCTGGGCATCCCGTTCGGCGCCGGGTGCCTGGGCGGAGCGGACGGGCGGGCGGCGTCGATCGGGCGTGCGTTGCAGTTGGTCATGCGCAACGTCGCCGGTCAGCGGGTCGGCGTCACCTCGCAGAGCACGTTCGGTCAGCCCGGCCGGGTCAACGGCATCGTCTTCGGGGAGTGGGAGGAACGCTCGCCGTGGGCGCCGCTCGCCGAGCGCCGCGGCGTGCCCGGCGACGCGGTGACGGCGTTCGGCACGATGGGGACGGCCAACATCTGCGAGGTGGTAGCCACCGATGCCGACGTGCTGCTGAAGTTCGTCGGGCGCGCGCTGGCCCATCCCGGGGCCAACGGCTACCTCGTCCAGCTCTCGTTCGCCGAGGTCGTCATCGCGCTCAACCCGGTCTGGGCCGCGCTCGTCGGCAGGGCCTACCCGGACGTCGACGACGTGCGCCGCATCCTGTGGGAGAACGCCTCCATCCCGCTGTCGGAGTTCCCCCGCCAGCATCAGCGCCAGTATGAGGACATCGGGTGGGTGGACGCGCGCGGCCGGGTCCCACTCACCCGCCGGCCCGAGGACGTCCTCGTGATGGTCGCGGGCGGTCTCGGCGGCCTGCACGGAGCCGCGCTGCACAGTTGGGGCACGACGATCACCCAGACCCGGCCCGTCCGCCCGTGACACCCGGCCCCGCCCGAGCTGGCCGCCGGACGCGGCGCGGCCGTCGGGCGGGGCCGTGACAGCAGGCCCATCGGGCGAGGCCGTGGCCGGTCGGGCTTCGGGTGGAGCCCTGGACAATGTCGTGCGTGCGTGAATCTGCCGAGGGCACCCAGCCGCCGACCGTCGGGCGACGCCGGCGGGCGCGCGGCTCGCTGAGCAGCGGCGAGATCGTCGCGGCCGCGCGGGACCTCGCCGCGCAGGACGGCCTCGCCCGGCTGAGCATGCCGGCGCTGGCCCGGCGGCTCGGTTGCGGCGTGATGAGCGTCTACCGGTACTTCGACACCAAGGACGACCTGCTCGCGGCCCTGGCCGACCAGGTGATGTCCGACCTGCACCGCCAGCTGCCCCCCGCCGGGGACGGTCCCTGGCGCGACGAGCTCATCACCTACTTCACCGCCTACCGGGACCTGATGGAGAGCTTCCCGGCGTACCGCGAGGTCGTGCTCTACGCCCCCACGTTCGTGATCCGCGCGGCCCTCACCCCCGCCCAGCTCCGCCGGCTCGACACCGGCATCGGGCTGCTGCTGCGCGCCGGCCTGCCGCTGGCCGACGCCGCCGCGGTCTACAACGTCTGCTTCAACTACACCCGCTCCTTCGTCGCCTTCGAACACGCGGCGCGGGCCGCCGCCGCCACCACCGCCACCGCCGCCACCACCACCAGTACTGCCACCACCACCACTGCCACCACCGTGGCCGGCGGGGCCATCGAGGCCGGCGGGGTCGGTGCGGTGGCCGCGGCGCCGGCCTCCGGCAGGCGGCTTCCGGCCGACGAGTACCCCCAGCTCAGCCGGCTGGCCGACATCGACGGCGTGCTGGGAGTCGACGAGCGGGGTTTCCGGCTGGGCCTGGAGCTGCTCGCCACCGGGATCGCCGGCCGCTATGGCGTGGCCGAGAGGTGATCCAGACTCGCGGGCCCGTCACGNCTCGCGGTGGCGGGGCCGATGGCGGTGCGTTGTGCGCGATCTGGACCCGCGGACCGTGCACATCGCACCGCAATCCTTCTCGCGTACCGCGTACCGCGTCCTGCGCGCTCGCCGAGGCGTCGGCGGAGTGCGCCCCGGTGGCTAGGATGCTAGCCTTCCTCCTGTGGGGGACGAGGACGTCAAGCAGTTCAACGTGTACCTGCCGATCGGGCTGATCAAGCGGGTGAAGCATCGCGCCATCGAGTCGGAGCTGTCCCTGTCGGCCCTGGTCGCCGACGCGCTGCGGACCTACCTCGACGTCCGCGACGGCCTCGATGCCCGCGACGACCACGACCACCTCCGCGACGAGCGCGGGCAGGCGTCCGGGAAGGGGATCTGAGATGGNGACCGAGGGTGTCGAGGGCATGGTCGTGGAGACCCACAACTGGGGCCGGGCGGCCAGGTTCTTCCAGGCCCTCGGGTTCACCCTGGAGTTCGAGACCGACCACGGCTCGGGGCTGCTGCGCGCCGGCGACGGTCCCTACGTCTTCCTGCGCGAGGTTCCCNCCGGCGAGGTGCCCCGGATCCAGCCCGTGCTGACGGTGGCCGACGCGGATGCCCTCCGCCTCGACCCCGCCGTCGAGGTGGTCACGCCGTTCGAGGAGACCCACTACGGCACCCGGGAGATGACCGTCCGCGATCCCGACGGACGCACCTGGAGCCTCCAGGCCCCGACCGAGCCCACGCTGATGAGACTTGTCGACGAAGGCGACGGCGTGGTCGCCGCAGCCGCAGCCGCAGCCGACCTTCCAGTCCTGACCGCCGACCAGGTCCGGGAGACGCAGGAGTGAACCCGGCGGTGAACGTGGTCGACCTCATCGTGGTGGTGGCCGCCCGACCCCGACGAGCCTGGATCAGCGGGTCGCGGTGACCTACGAGGTCGTCGGGGTCAGCGTGGAGCAGCTCGAGGGCTGACGCCGGTCCGCCGGCGGGTTCGCGCCGCGTCGGGTCCTGCTCGGGAGCGATGCTCCTTGCTCCCGGACGAGGCGCCGAACTACGGTGCTGGTGGGAGCAAGTGCCGGACAACGCCGTTGTCGATCACGATCGGGGTGGGCGGTCTTCGGCGCGCGGACGGGGCGGTTGCTGCCGTGGTCTCCTGGTCCCAGGCCGAGCCGCCCCCGGCGCCCGAGCAAGGGCTGTCCCAGCCCGAGAGGACGAGGCCGGCATGACGCAGCAGGCGGACTTAGCGAGGCCCGCGCCCCCCGAGATGGTGATCGACGCGTTGAGCGCGCCGTTCTGGGCCGCGGCGCGGGAGCGCAGGCTGGAGCTCCAGCGCTGCCAGGACTGCGGCCTGTTCATCCACCTCCCACGACCGGTCTGCCGGCGCTGCGGCTCCTTCCGCCTCGCGTACGAGCCGGTGTCCGGGCGGGGTTCGGTCTACAGCTTCACCGAGACGCGCCGGGTGTTCCATCCGTTCTTCGCCGACCGGGTGCCGTACCTGCTCGCGTCGATCGAGCTCGCCGAGCAGGCGGGTCTGCGGATGCTGTCCAACCTGGTGGGGATCGCCGAGCCCGACGTCCGGTTCGGGATGCCGGTCGAGGTCACCTTCGAGGACCTCTCCCCGGACCTGACGATCCCGGTGTTCGCGCCCGCGGGGAGCCTCGCGTGATGGCCGGGCGCCGGGTCGCGATCGTCGGCGTCGGCTACTCCGACGCCGGGCGTCGCACGGGGTTGAGCGAACGCCACCACGCCGCCCAGGCGGCCCGTGCGGCCCTCGCGGACGCCGGGCTCGAGTCGGCCGACATCGACGGCCTGACCACCTGGGGCGGCAACCCGATCGACTTCGCGCACATGCTCGGCTTCTCGCCGCTGCGCTGGCACCTCGACGTCGGCATCTCGCCGGCCTTCATCAGCCCGGCCATCCACGCCGCGCACGCGGTCGCCAGCGGCCAGGCCGACACGGTCGTGGCGATGCGGGTGATCCTGCAGCAGCCGAGCCGGGCCAACCTGTGGGCCGGCGGGACCGGGATGGNCTTCGACGCGCAGTTCCAGCACCCGTTCGGCGACCTGATGCCGGCGCAGTGGGCCGGCCTGCTGACCAACCGTTACCTGCACGAGTCCGACGCGACCGAGGAGGACTTCGCGAACTTCGCCGTCACCCAGCGCGCCTACGCCGCGAAGAATCCCGAGGCGCTGATGCGGGAGCCGTTGACGGTCGAGGACTACCTCGCCGCGCCCTACATCAGCAAGCCGCTGCGGCTGCTCGACTGCGACTACCCCTGCGACTCGGGCGCGGCCGTCATCTTCACCACCGAGGAGCGCGCCCGCGACCTGCGGCAGAAGCCGGTGTTCGTCGAGGCGACCGCGCTCTCGGCCACCCACGACATGACCTTCGAGCTGCTGCCCGACATGGTCCGGACGTCCCCGGTGCACTGCCTGCGGGAGCTGTGGTCCCACACCGACCTGACCGCCGCCGACCTCGACTGCGCCCAGCTCTACGACGGCTTCAGCGTCATCACCCTGCAGTGGTTGGAGGCGCTCGGGGTCTGCGAGCCGGGGCAGGCCGGTCCGTTCGTCAGTAGCGGCGGGACCAGCCTCACCGGCGCGCTGCCCACGAACACCGACGGCGGCGCGTGCAACGTGGGCCGCCGCCACGGCGCGAACTTCTGCATCGAGGCGACCCGGCAACTGCGCGGCGGCCAGTCGGGTGAACGCCAGGTCGCCGACGCCGAGGTCGCGCTCTGGGCCAACGCGGTCGGCCCCTTCACCGGCGCGATGCTGCTCNCCGGCGCGTAACCGGCTTCCCGGGGCGTAACCGGCTCCGGGGCGTAACCGGCTCCGGGGCGTAACCGGCTCCGTGGCATGAGCGGCTCCGTGGCGAACCGGCTCACCGGCGGGCAGGCGCGGCAGGGTCCGCCGGCCCGTGCGCACCCGGCCCGCGGGCACCCGTCACGGGCACCCGGCCCGCGGGCACCCGTCGCGGGCGCTAGCGACTGTCCTGGCGCTCGCGACGGATGGCGACCCGGCGACCCTTGATGGTGCTTCCGCGCAACGACGCGATCACCTCGTCGGCCGCGCCGTCGGGCACCTCGACGAGCGAGAACCGCTGCGCGATCTCGATGGCGCCGATGTCGCGGCCCGACAACCGGGTCTCCCCGGTGATCGCGCCGACGAGGTCCTGCGGCCGGACGCCGGCGCCGCGGCCCGCACCGACGAACAACCGGGCCATGCCCCCGCTCGCCGGTCGGGGTCGCCGCTCCCGGCGGCCGGCGCCGTCGCGTCCCGTCCGTTCGCCGCGCGCGTCGGTCGCCGGCGGCAGGTCGGGGATGTCNTCGGCGTCGTTCGGCACGAAGCTGGCGTCGTGGGCGAGCTTCACGGCCGCGAGCGCGATCTCCATGGGGTCGAACTCGTCGGTGAGCGTCTCAACGACGACGCGGAACCGCTCCAGATCGTCCTCGAGCAGGCTCTCCTGCAACGCGGCACGGGTCAGTTCCAGCCGCCGGGCGTGCAGATCGGCGACGGTGGNCACCTTCTCGACGGCGATCCGCTGCCGGGTGACCCGCTCGATCGTCTTGAGCATCCGGTGCTCGCGCGGCTCCGCCAGGGTGATGGCCACCCCCTCGCGGCCGGCCCGCCCGACCCGGCCGATCCGGTGGACGTAGGAGTCCGGCGCCGACGGGACGCTGTAGTTCACCACGTGGGTGAGCTGCTCGAAGTCCAGGCCGCGGGCGGCGACGTCGGTCGCGACGAGCAGGTCGGCCGTCGCCGTGCGCAGCCGCTCCATCACCCGTTCCCGCTGCTCCTGGCTCATCCCGCCGTGCAGGGACTCCGCCCGGTAGCCGCGCCCGTTGAGCGAGTCGGCGAGCTGGTCGACCTCCTCTCGGGTGCGACAGAACACGATCGCCGACCGGGGCGACTCGACGTCGAGGATGCGGCCGAGCGCCGCCGTCTTGTAGGCCCGCGGGACGACGTAGGAGACCTGCCGGACCAGCGGCGCCGCGCCCGGCTCCGGCGCCGCGCGGCCGATCTGGATGCGGACCGGATCGCGCAGGTGGCGCCGGGCGATCTGGTCCATCCGCGGCGGTAACGTCGCCGAGAACAGCACGGTCTGGCGCTTCTGCGGTGCCTGCTCGAGGATCGCGTNGATGTCCTCGGCGAAGCCCATGTCGAGCATCTCGTCGGCCTCGTCGAGGACGACGGTGTGCAGGCCGTCGAGCCGCAGCGTCCCGCGACCCATGTGATCGAGCGCGCGGCCGGGCGTGGCGACCACGACGTCGACGCCCTGCACCAGCGCGCGCACCTGCCGGCCGATCGGAGCCCCGCCGTACACCGGCAGGACCCGGGCGCCGAGGTCGCGACCGTACCGGTGGATCGCCTCGGACACCTGGACGGCGAGTTCCCGGGTCGGGACGAGCACCAGGGCCTGCGGGCCATGGTCGCCGGTGCGGTCATCGGTCAGGCGGTGCAGCAGGGGGAGGGCGAACGCCGCGGTCTTTCCGGTGCCGGTCGCCGCCTGTCCGAGCAGGTCGCGGCCCGCGACCAGGGGCGGAACGGCCTCCCGCTGGATCGGCGTCGGCTCCTCGTACCCGAGGGCGGCGAGGCTGCGCAGCAGTTCGGGCCGCAGCGCCAGCTCGGCGAAGCCGGCCACGTCCTCGGCCGGGTCGATGTCTCCGGCCGGGGCGATGTCTCCGGCCGGCTCGACGTCTCCGGCCGGCTCGACGTCTCCTGCCGGGTTGCCCCGTGCCGGGCCGACCTCCCTGGCCTGGGCCTCGTCCCCCGCCGGGTCCGGTTCCGGATCGGTGGTCGAGCTCATACGCATCCCCCAGTCGCGACTTCTGTGATCCGGGCATCCGCGCTGGTGCCGGCAGGTCTGCTCCGAAGGTAGTCGCTTGCCCCGCGCGGATGCGGCGGGCCGTGCGGGGGGACTCCCGGCAGCGACCTCGCCGCCCGGCGTCCGCCGCCTCCGGCCCGCCGCCGGAGCGGGCCACACTACGGCAAGAATCCGGACGGAAACGGTCTGCTGTGGACCTGACGGTCAGGTCGGAGTGGGTGAACGGTGGACGATCGTGGCCTGGGAACTGCTCGACCCGGGGTCGTGCTCGTCCATCACCGGCACCCCGACCCGGCGCAGCCCGCTCCCGACGACACGCACGTCCACACCTACGGCGGACTCGCCCGCAAGCGTCAGCCCGGGGCCGGGACGCGCGGCGGGGTTCCGCGGTGCTCTTCTGCGGCAGACACCGCGCTGGTGTATGACTCAGTTAGCTATCACCGTCGCGGATGAAGATTGTCTTTGGTTCCCCGTGGCGTCGGCGCGGGCCCGCGGCGGGCGGCACCCGGAACGGCTGGGAGGTCGGACGTGGAACGAACCCTCTACGAGGATGATCACGAGCTGTTCCGGGAGTCGGTGCGGACGNTCGTCGAGCGGTTCGTCAGTCCCGGCTACAGTCAGTTCATCGCGGATCGGGTCATCGCCCGGGAGGTGTGGCACGAGGCGGGCCGTGCGGGCTTCCTCGGCCTCGGTGTCGACGAGGAGCACGGCGGCAGCGGCATCCACGACTACCNCTTCAACGCCGTCTGGGTCGAGGAGCTGTCGAAGGTCAGCGCCGGGGTCGCGTCGTCCTTCAGCGTCCACACCGACATCGTCGCGCCGTATGTGGCGGGCCTGACCACGCAGGATCAGCAGAAGCGCTGGCTGCCCGCCTTCTGCTCCGGCGAGATGGTCGCCGCGATCGGGATGACGGAGCCGGCGGCCGGTTCCGATCTGGCCGCGTTGCGGACGACCGCGGTCCCGGACGGCTCGGACTGGATCATCAACGGGTCCAAGACCTTCATCACCAACGGCTACTCGGCCGATTTCGTGGTGCTGGCGGCGCGGACCGATCCCGGGGCGAAGGCCGCCCGCGGCATCACCCTGTTCGGGGTCACGGCGGACACCCCGGGATTCTCCCGGGGTCGTAAGCTGCACAAGGTCGGCCAGCCGGAATCCGACACGGCGGAGCTCTTCTTCACCGATATGCGGGTGCCGGCGGACGCGGTGATCGGTGAGGTCGACCGGGGATTCCCGCGCANGATGGAGCGGCTGCCGCAGGAACGCATCAGCGTCGCCGTCTCCAGCATCGCCCACGCCACTCAGATCCTCGGCGAAACACTTGCCTACGTCGCCGAGCGCAAGGCGTTCGGCGCCGCCATCGGCAGCTTTCAGCACAACAAGTTCCTGCTGGCGGAGCTCGTCACGAAGATCGATGTCACCCAGGCGTTCGTAGATTCGTGCGTAGCGGCCCACAGTCGCGGAAATCTTTCCGCCGTCGACGCGGCGAAGGCGAAATGGTGGTCCTCCGAAGTCCAGAATGCCGTCCTGGATGCCTGCGTGCAGCTCCACGGCGGCTACGGTTACATGACCGAGTACCGAGCCGCGCAGGCCTGGATGGACGGTCGGGTCACGAAGATCTGGGCGGGCACCAACGAGATCATGAAAGAGATCATCGGACGCAGCCTCGGCTTCTGAGCCCCGCGGCGACCCCTCCCGCTCGTCTCCCCCGAGCTGGGAGGAGCGTCGCAGGCACGTACGCGGCCAACCGTGCCCGGATCGTCAGGCGTTCCGGTACACCAGGTAGACGTACTTGCCGCCGGCGCCCTTGTTCAGGTCGACGTCGATGCGTCGCCAGGGCGCCTGCGGCTGGATCCCNCTGTTGTCGCCGAGAATGACGTCCAGATCGTCGATCGGGCTACCCAGGTGGGCTTCGCGCGTGAAGGCGGCGTAGATGTAGGCGCCGCCCGCGCCCTTGTTCAGGTCGACATCGATCCGGTGGTAGCTCGGCGGCGCCGACTCGTCCTTGCTCANCAAAAAGATGATGTTTGTGATGGGCGCGCCGGAACCTTTTTCGTAGGCGAAATACAGATAGGCGCCCCCCGCGCCGGCGTTGAGATCCTTACCGATCTTGATCCAGCCGTCCGGTGTCGGCTCGTCGTCGACGAGTACGGTCAGGTTCGTGACTCCACTCATGTGAACATCCCCCATGCTGGTCGGCACACCCGATATCGGCATCCTGGCACGGAGAATCGGGCCTCGTCCACGGAAAAGGGAGATTATCGGGGCTTGTTGGCAGCAGTCCGGCCTCGGTATTTCGCGGCCGGGCAACAAAGCCGTCACACGGGGCCGTGGAGGTGGCCCGGCTTGGGCCCGCTCGGCTAGAAGAGGGTCGCNGGCTCGGTCNGTCTCGGCCGCGGCAGGGCCGCCAGCGCGGGCACGCGTGNCCGTACCTCGTCGTGGAAGCGGCGGGCGAGTTCCGGGGCGTCGGCGTTGTCCGGGGNGTGGAGGAAGACGGTGGGGGAGCGGCCCTCGCGCAGCCAGTCGACGACGACGTCGATCCAGCCTTGCCACCCCTCGATCGTCCGCGCGGAATCGTCGCGGCCGAGGTAGCGGACGATCGGCCGGTCGGTCAGCGCGACCGACCGCAGCGGCACGCGTGGCTTCTTCGCCCAGGCGTCCCGTTCGGCGTCGCTGGTCGGNGCGCTGCGGAAGAGGGCCGTGGTGTCGAAGGGAATCCATTCGGCGGCCGCGACGGCCAGGGCCGCCTCCAGCGTGCGCGTCNCCCGGTGGTCGTCGAAGAACGCCCGGTGGCGCACCTCGACGGCGTACCGGTGGGACCGGGGAAGCCGGCCGAGGAAGCGGGCGAGCGCGGGGACGTCGGTGGGCGCGAACGAACCCGGCAGCTGGATCCAGACCGCGTGGGCCCGCGGGCCGAGCGGCTCGATCGCCGCCAGGAAGGCGCCCAGGGCCTCGTCGACGTCGGTGANCCGGCGTTCGTGGGTGATGACCTTCGGCAGCTTGAGCACGAAGCGGAAGTCCGCATCGGTCTGCTGCGCCCACGAGGCCACGGTGTCCCGGGTCGGCGTCGCGTAGAAGGTGGTGTTCCCCTCGACCGCGTTGCACCAGCCGGCATAGTGCCGCAGGCGTTCGTGCGGCGGCAGCGGATGCGCGAGGAAACGCCCCTGCCAGGACTTGTGCGTCCACATCGCGCATCCCACGTGCAACCGCACGGCTCCGCTCCCTCTGTGCATCGACCTGTCAATCAACCTGTGCGTCAACACCCGACGTCGACGTTAGCCGGGCGGGTGGTCGAACCCGAAACTCGTCGCCGACCGGTCGACACGCGGATGTTCGACGAGCGCCACCGACCCGTAACCGCGGTGGCGGACAGTCGGAGGGCCCCACGGACGGAAGGAGAGTGCCGGATGGTGCAGGACCGCCAGGTCGACGTGCGCCGCGACGTCCACCGGCACGCCTGGACCCGTGGGCGGGTCGCGCACGACGCCTGACGACGACGACGTCCACACCCGGGCCTCCGGCGCCCCGCCCCACCCCGNCCGGCGCCGGCACGTGCGACGCCCGACTCCCGACGCCCGACGTCAGCCCACCGATTCCTCGCCCGCGCGCCCGCAGACGCGCGGTCCCATCCTGCCGAGGCTTCCCATGGTCGACACCCGTGCCGCGCGCGCGACGGTTCCGCCCGACTGCTCCTTCGACCCGGACGACTGGGCGATCCTGGNCCNCCACTGGTATCCGGTCGCGCTGTCGCGTGAGGTCCGCGACCAACCGGTCGCTGCCCGGCTGCTCGACGAGCGGCTCGTCGTCTACCGCGCCGGCGGCGAGGTGGTCGTCGCCCGCGACCTCTGCCCCCACCGCGGGGTCCCGCTGACCATGGGCACGGGGGACGGCGAGACCGTCGCCTGCGCCTACCACGGACTGCGGTTCGGCGCGGCGGGAGCCTGCGTGGCGATACCCGCGCATCCGACGGTGAAGATCCCCGCCCGGATGGCCCTGNCCGCCTATCCTGTCACGGAACGCTACGGGCTGGTCTGGACCTGTCTACGCCCCGACCTCGACGCCGGCTTCGNCGCCGGTTCCAGCTCCGGCTCCGGCTCCCCTGGCCCCAGCTCCGGCTCCNACCGGCCGCCCGTNCCGCCGATCCCACGGATGCCGCACTGGGACGACCCCGGCTTCCAACGAGTGACCTGCCCCGGGTTCGACGTCGCCGCGTTCGCCGGCCGCCAGGTGGAGGGCTTCCTCGACGTCGCGCACTTCGCCTTCGTCCACACCGCCACCTTCGCCGACCCGGACAACGCCGAGGTCCCCGACTACACGCCCGCCCCGACCCCCCACGGCTTCTCGGCCGACTACTGGAGCACCGTCGGCAACTACCCCCACGGCGCCCGACGCGGCGAGCCCGACTTCCGCTGGCTGCGGCGCTTCGACGCCCACCTGCCGTTCACCGCCACCCTCGTCGTGCACTTCCCCGACGGCGGCCGTCTGGCGATCATGAATGNGGCGTCGCCGGTCTCGGCCCGCCAGACCCGGATGTTCGCGCCCATCGCGAAGAACTTCGACACCGCCCAGCCGGACCAGGAAATCTACGAGTTCAACCTGCGGATCTTCGAGGAGGACCGGGTCATCGTCGAGGCCCAGCGCCCCGAGAACCTCCCGCTCGACCCCCGCCTCGAGGTCAACATCCCCGCCGATCGCAGCTCGGTCGCCTACCGGCGCGGCCTGCGGGCGATGGGCCTGAGCCACTTCTTCACCGCCTGACTCCGATGCACCGCCTGACTCCGAGAAGGGCCCACCCGCCATGGACCTCAGCCCCACCGACCCGTCGCCGGCCGTCGCCGTCCGCCCCGTCGCCGCCCTCGGCGTCAGCCTGCCCGCCTGGGTGGACGACGAGGTCCACACCGCCGNCACCGTGCTCCCCGACGTCGAGCAGCGGATGGACCTCGTGCATCGGCTCGCGGCACGCAACCATCGGGAGGGCTGCGGCGGCCCGTTCGCCGCCGTCGTCGCCAACCCCGACACCGGTCAGATCCACGCCGCCGGCGTCAACCTCGTCCTGGCCACCGGGCTGAGCGCGATGCACGCCGAGGTCGTCGCCCTCTCCTTCGCCCAGGCCCGGCTCGGCCGCTGGGACCTCAGCGCCGTCGGCTCCCCGGTCGAGCTCGTCGTCAACTGGCGTCCCTGCGTCATGTGCTATGGCGCCGTCATGTGGTCCGGCGTCCAGTTTCTGACCATCGCCGGCGAGGGCGACGAGGTCGAACAGCTCACCGGCTTCGACGAGGGACCGATGCGCGACGACTGGCAGGAGCAGTTCGCCCGGCGCGGCATCACGGTGCGCACCGACGTCCTGCGCGAACAGGCCCTGACGGTGTTCGCCGACTACGGCAGCCGGGACGACGTCGTCGTCTACAACGCCCGCCGCGGCGCCCCCACGACGACCTGACTCCTCAGGCCCCCGACCACACCGTCTCCCACCGGCGGGCCTGCTCCCCGGCTCAGCCCGACGCGTCGACCTGGTCGAGCCACGCGTGGAACACCAGGCGGGCACGCGAGGCCAGCCGCGCACCGTGGCGGGCGGCGTCGGCCCGGATCGCACCCGGGTCACCCGGGTCGCCCGGGTCACCCAGGTCTCCCGCGTCTCCGGGGTCACCGACGTCGAGGTACCGCACGCGGTAGCCGCGTTCGGACAGCAGGGGTCCGAGGAGGCCGAGATCCTCGAANGGGACGTNCCGAACGGCGACCGCGGTGCGAGGCATGACCACAGCTACCGCATACCACCCTGGCCGGCACCAGACCAGCGCAGCCTCGGCCGGCGGCCCCAGCACCGAGCAGCCCACCGGCCAGGGCGTCGGGCACCGGAGGGGGAGAAACCGCTGCGGCTGTTCGGACCGCCGGGTCGGTCATGACGCCGGGCTTGCAGGTAGATCTGCGCTCTCTAGGCGCGGTCGTCGTCGGCGTCGGGGAAGTACAGGTAGAGGTCCATGGCCCGCATCATCGTGCGCAGGACGCTGCGAAGCTGGCGCTGCTGCTCGGGGTCGAGGAAGGCCAGGGTGCGGTCCTCGGCCCTGCCGACCGCGGCCTGGGCACGAGCGAGCAGGTCGGTGCCCTCCGGCGTGATCCGGACCTGGAGGATCCGCCCGTGGGTGGGGTGCGGCTCGCGGTCGACGAGGCCTCGCACGAGCAGCCCGGCGATCGCCGTCGACATCGACTGCGCGGTGACCCCGTTGCGCTGACCCAGGGTGGCTCCGGACAGTGCCCCGGGGTCCACGAGGCCGAGCTGAGCGAGTGCGCCGAGCTGGGTGTGGGTCAGCGAGAACTCCCGCAGCGCACGGTCGACCTGCTGGGCGAGCGCTGTGCTGACGCGCCGCATCAGGTACGGCAACCGCTCCTCGAAGTTCTCCGCCACCGTGCTCCTGCTCCGCTNCCTCCGCCGTGCCCACGCCCGCCCGCGTGCGTTCCCCGGCCACGCTAGCGGCGTGAACTAATATCAGTAACATGATAAGTTGACTGATATTGGCACGATCCGGCTCGAGAGGAGTGGTCATGAGCGCAGCACGCACCGTCGTGGTCACCGGCGCCTCCGGNGGCATCGGTTCCGAGATAGTCAACCGTTTTCTGGNCCACGGCGACACTGTCGTCGCCGCCGACGTCTCGCAGGAGGCACTCGACACCTGGCGCGCCCGGTGGGACTCCGGCGCGCCCGGCGGGCGGCACCCGTCGCTGCACGCCGTCGCCACGGACATCGCCAGCGAGGAGAGNGTCGCCGCGCTGGTCCAGGTCGTGCAGNAGAGCCTCGGCACGGTCGACGTTCTGATCAACAATGCCGNCCGGTTTCCGCAGACCGCCTTCGAGGAGATGAGCACAGACGAGTGGCGTCAGGTCATCGACGTCAACCTCACCGGCACCTTTCTCATGATCCGGGCCTTCGTCCCGCTCCTGAAAGCGAGCGGCCGCGGTCGCGTCGTGAACATCGGGTCCGGCTCGGTCTTCAGCGGCACCCCCATGCAGTCCCACTACGTGGCCTCCAAGGGTGGCGTCCTGGGTCTGACCCGTGTCCTGGCCCGCGAACTCGGCGGATACGGCATCACGGTCAATGTGATCACCCCGGGGCTTACCGTCACCCCAGCGGCTGCCGCGGTGCTTCCCGAGGCCCTGCTGGCGGAGCAACGCGATGCGCGTGCGCTCCACCGCGACGAAACTCCCGAGGACCTGGTCGGACCGATCTTCTTCCTTGCCTCGGACGACGCCGCCTTCGTCACCGNCCAGACGCTCAACGTCGACGGCGGCCGCCACCTGCTGTGACCGCCGCCGGAATCAGTCCCCCACGTTGAGGCTCGACATGTGCGCGGACGGATACCGATCGCCGCGCCCCGCCCGCAGGCAAGGAGCACCGGGCTCGTCAGCTTGTCGCCGACCTGCGCGCGGTCGTGGGCCGACGGTCCGGCCCACGGTCGCGGGACTCGTCGAGCGGACCAGGGGCAGCGGCTGCTGGTGCTCACCCCGGCGAACACCGAGGCCCGCGAGCGGTTGGAGCTGCTGCGAGTGCTCGGCCTCGAGGCTTTTCCAAGGACCTACCGACACGCCCCAGACGTGAAGCGGTCCGACGTGGCTCACCGGGGCCGTGTGACCGTCGGCTGCGGGCCGTGTTCGACGGTGGCAGGGTGTTCGACGGTGGCAGGGCGTTCGACGGTGGCAGGGCGTTCGAGGGTGGCGAGGAAGCAATCGGCCGCGTCCTGAACCCGGTTCCGATCACCGGTGGCGAGNAGGTCGAGTAGCAGCCCGCGGATGGTGGCGATCACGAGGGTGGCCGTGCGCGTGGCGGTCGCCGGGTCGGTGTCCGGGCCCTGCGCTGCGACCAGGGCGCGCATCCAGTAGGCGACGACGTGCTCGAGGAACGCCGCGAACTGCTGCGGAGCCTGCAGCGCGCGCCCGTAGACCGCGAAGAACAGCCGGAACTCCGCCTCGTGCTGCGGGTCGAAGGCCCGCGTCCAGGACGCCCGGGCCTCCGCGGCCAGGTCGGGCTGCTCGCCGGCCAGGTCGCGGGTGGCCGCGAAGATGCGCTCCCGCAGGCGTCCGAGGATCGCCTCGAGCATCTGCTCCTTGGTGCCGAAGTGATGCACCAACGTCGTGGGCGACACCCCGAGGGCGGCGGCGACGGGCCGCCACGTCAGCTCGGAGAACCCGTACTCGGCGGCGTACTCGACCGCCGCGTCGAGCAGCTCGGCCCGCCGCTGGTGGTTGACCGGTCGTCCCGCCATGACCGCCGCCTCCTCGGTCAACGTCGTTTGACGTTTCTAGCACGGCCGTCTACCGTCTTTTCTAGTACGATCGTACCAATAATGACGTCTGGCGCCACGGGCCGCCCGCAGCGGATCCGTCCGGCGCACGCCCCTGTCGTGGAGGTCTCCCATGCGTGTGTTCGTCACCGGAGCGTCGGGCTGGGTCGGTCGTGGGCTCGTCCCCGACCTGATCACCGCCGGTCACACGGTCACCGGCCTCGCCCGCTCCGATGCCGCGACGGTCGCCCTGCGGGCGGCGGGCGCCGAGGTCCGCGAGGGATCACTCGACGATCTCGACATCCTGCGGGAGGCCGCCGTGGCCGCCGACGGCGTCATCCACCTCGCCTTCAAGCACGACATCGCCTTCGCCGGCGACTTCGCCGGTGCCACCGACGCCGACCGCGCGGCGATCGAGGCCTTCGGCGAGGCCCTCGCCGGCACCGACAAGCCGTTCGTGATCGCCTCCGGGATCCTCGGTGTGCTCGGCCTCCCGCCGGGTGTCGTCGCCACCGAGCACGACGGGCGGGCCGCGCAGGACGCCGATCGCGAGGTTCCGATCAGCGGGGCGAACGGGCGGATCGACAACGCCAACTACACGCTCGCGCTCGCCGCCCGCGGGGTCCGCTCCTCGGTCGTGCGGCTGCCACCGGCCACCCACGGCAACGGCGACAACGGGTTCATCCCGGCCGCGATCGGCTTCGCGCGCGAGAAGGGCGCCGCGGCCTACGTCGGCGACGGAACCAACCGCTGGCCGGCCGTCCATCGCGACGACGCCGCGCGCCTGTTCCGCCTCGCCCTCGAAGCGGCGCCGCCCGGTTCGGCGCTGCACGCGGTCGGCGACGAGGGCGTCCCCATCCGCGAGGTCGCCGAGGTCCTCGCCGCCCACCTCGATGTCCCCGCGGTCTCCGTCACCCCCGACCAGATCGGGGACTACGTCGGCTTCCTCGGCGGCTTCTGGGGATTCGACGGCCCCGCCTCCGCGCAGATCACCCGCGACCTGCTCGGCTGGCAGCCGACCCGCCCGGGACTGACAGCCGACCTCAAGGAAGGCCACTACTTCGCCTGAGCGAGCGGTGAGCCGGGGTCGTCGAGGTGGGCGGACCCGGCTCAGGAACGGTGGGCCAGTTCCCGTTCGTCTTCCGGCCGGTCGTCGTCGAAGGAACCGATGCCCGTGCCGGTGGCGTGGGTGACGGCCTCGTCGGCCGGTTCGACCGAGACGTGGGGGGTGATGCGGTCCAGCCACCTCGGGAGATACCAGTTGGACCTGCCGACGATGTGCATCACCGACGGTACGAGCATCGTTCTGAGGACGAACGCGTCGAGGAACACGGCGGCGGCGAGACCGGTGCCGAAGATCTTGATCGGCCGGCCTGGGCTGACCACGAAGCCGAGGAAGACGGCAATCATGATGATGGCGGCGGCGGTGATGATGCCGCCGGTCTCGCCCTGCCCGATGGTCACCGACCGCGTGTTGTCGCGGGTGTGCACCCATTCCTCATGCATGCGGCTGACCAGGAACACCTGGTAGTCCATCGACAGGCCGAACAGGATGGCGAACAGCATGACCGGGATCCAGGCGTCGATCGGTCCGCCGGGACCGGCGCCCATGGCGTCGGAGAGCCAGCCGTACTGGAAGATTGCCACGACCAGACCGAACGAACCGCCCGCGGCCAGCAGGTTCATGACCGCGGCGGTCAACGGGATGACCAGGCTCCGGAACGCGATGAGCAGCAGGATGAACGACAGGCCGACCACGACCGCGATGAACAGCGGCATCTTCCGGGCGAGCACCGAGGCGAAGTCGACGTTGATCGCCGTGTCACCGAAGGTGTAGATGTGGTTGGGTGTGCCGTCGTACAGCGGTGGCAGGGTGGTCGAGCGCAGGTGCCGGACCAGCGTGTAGGTCTTCTCCGACTGCGGTGACGTGGTCGTCTTGAACGTCACGAAGGCGATGTCTTTGGCCAGCGGCGCCGTGCCCAGNCTGGCCGGGTCGACGCCCGGGACGGCGGCCAGCGACTTCGTCACGCGCTGCAGGTAGGCCTGGTCCGAGGCGCCCGGGCCGCTCACGACGGCTTCCAGGGTGGAGTTGTAGCCGACGCCGAAGTCGGCGGCGATCAGGTCGTAGCCGGCGCGGGTCGTGAAGCTCTTCGCGTCGCTGCCCTGGTCGCTGGCGCCCAGTTCCAGCGAGAAGAACGGCAGGGCGATCACGACCATCACCGCGCCCGAGGCGATCGCGACGACGACGCGGCGCCGGGCGACGAACTGCGACCAGCGGGCCCAGTACCCCACCGGGCGGTCGTCGATGAACTCGCCTGCTCGCACCGCGGCCCGCTGCCGGCGGGGCAGCACCTTCAGACCGAACAGGCTGAGCAGCGCGGGCAGCAGGGTAAGCGAGGCGATCATGGTGAAGCCGACCGCGAGCGCGGTCGCCACCGCCATGCCGTTGAAGAAGCTCACCCCGAGCGCGATGAGGCCGAGGATGGCGATGCACACGGTCGTACCGGCGAACAACACCGCCCGGCCCGAGGTGTTGATCGCGTTGACGATCGACTCCGCGACGGGCATGCCGCGCCGCAGATTGCGGCGATGCCGCGTGACGATGAACAGCGCGTAGTCGACGCCGACCCCGATCACCATCAGCTCGGCCAGGTACGGGGTGATGTTGGAAACGTTGATGGCGTGGCTGAGGATGTAGATCACGCCGAGGCCGCTGACGAGCGCGACCACCGCGCTGGCCAACGGCAGCACCGTGGCGGCCACGGTGCGGAACACCAGGGCCAGGATGATGAGCGCGGCCGCGAATCCGATGAACACCGACGAGCCCGAACCGCTGCTCTGCCCGATGCCGGCGAAGGCGTTACCGGTGAACTCGACCTGCAGCGCGTCGCTGCGCAGGGTCTTCAGCTGGTCGTAGACGTTCTTGAACAACTCGGCGTCGTAGTGGTCGTTCTCCCAGGTGAGGGTGACCAACGCCGTGGTGGAGCCATGCGCCCTGTTGAGCAGCCCCGGGTTCCCCGGCGCGGCAGCATCGCTCTTCGAGCAGTCGATCGATTCCCACGGCGACACGATCAGCGCCACATGGTTACCCGAGGTGCACACCTTGCTGAGGGCCGGCTTCAACTGCGCAGGTGGCGTGGTGAACGCCCCCGCCCTGTTCTTGAGCACGACCGTGCCCAGGGCGCCGTTCTGATTGTTCAGGCCGGCGTCCTCGAGCAGGTTCGCCACGGAGGCCGTCTCGGTGTGCGGGAGGCTGAACGTGTCCTTGTACGAGGCCCCGCCCATCGCCCCGGCGATCCCCTGCGCCGCGATGACGAAGACGACCCAGCCGACGACGACAAGCCATCGGCGACGGACAGCGAGTTCAGCGATCCGCTTCATCAGTTCTCCTGCTCGACGTCTGGCAACTGGCGAACGCCCCGGCATCGGCCACCGCATCCGCGTCGACCTCGGTCTCGGCATGCTTCCGAGCCGACAGGGGCGAGCCCGGTGACGACAGGGCGGCAACATCCTCTACCGGATCGAACGAGTGTTCCACCGGCGCGGCGTCACCTGAGACAACCGTCACACTCGTGACCGCCGCCGGGACGGCTCCGCCGCGCAGGTTGCGGCGGTCGGGACCTGGCGGATTCGGAACCTGTAGGGGTGAGCGGGCGTCTCACGCTGGTCAGGNGAGTGACACCGTCCAGGCGCCGTACTCGCGGGCCACGTCGGTGACCGTCAGGGTGCCCGACCGTGTCGGAACGCCAGCCAGCCGGCGCCGTCCTCGCTGCTCACGACGTCGAGGCCGAGGATCTCCCGGTGCCCGTCACGACGGTGTACTGCTGCTCCCTGGGCCGAAAAGAACCGCTGCGAACGGCGTTCCGCTGGGGTTCCCCCACACCGTCGCCGGCGCCGTTTCCGCGGCGGTGTGCTGGATTCCCCTCATGGCCCCCGGCGACGATAACCGACAGCTTGACGCCCTTCGCGCGAGAGGGACGGCACATTGATTTTCTCGCGGATCTACGACTGCGGACCGATGCCTCCGAAGCACTCCGACACCGGAGCCGAAGGGAGGTCATGACGTCGACGCATCACCCGATTATGACCGATCGACGGCAGCCGCGATGGCAGACTTCGCCGATGTAACAAGTGCCCTGGCGGACTACGGGCGATTGGCGAGAAGGTGGNTGGTGCCCTGCGGGTCGACCTTCAGTACTCGGGGAGAATCACCGATGTAGACGTTGCCGGCGCCGTCCACCGCCACCTGCTCGGGATTCCAGAGAACGACGGACGTAGCCGGCCCGTTGGTCTCATCGCTTTTCGGT